>JBELAE010000174.1:0-9849 GCA_049509155.1 Candidatus Sulfotelmatobacter sp. | reverse complement strand
CGGTGCTTTGCGGGACGTCAGATTCCAGCAGGCTTAGCGTAAGATCGCTGGACCAGCAGTCGGCGGCCAGCTTCCATTCGCCGTTGGGCTGGCGGGCGCATACCCATAGATATTTGCCGCGTTCCTCGCGGCGCTTGCCGGTGGCGCCGGGAATCAGGGCCTTGCAGCGGCCGGCCTCGTACGCCAGATCGCCGACTACTTCCACGCGGAGCGGTTCCACTTCCGCCTCGCCTAGCCCGGCGTCGAGCGCGCCGAAGAAAAACTCGCGCACCGCGGCGGCGCCGCGCACCGGCGGACAGTTCGAACGCAGCACCAGTGCATCGGGAACGTAGAGGTCGAGCAGATCGTCGAGATGCTTGGTATTACAGGCCAGCACCCACTCGTGCGCGATGCGCCTTACTGCGGCCTCGGCGCGGGACATGTCTCCGCGCAGCGCCGCGGTCGGCCGCATTTTGTCTTCTCTCGACAGATCTCTCGATAGATCTCTCGCGAGATCGCGCGCTGGATCGCGCATGGCATCGGCCGCCGAGCGCGCGGCCATCGCTTCGCCGCCGGGAAAATAGTGGTGGTGATAGTGATGATGGTAGTGATGAGTTTCCTGCCCCGAAGGCCGGGATGTTGCCAGCCGGGATAGGTGCTCGGGTTCGTGATCGCGAAATAAATTCGGCGAAAGCTCCAGAGCGTTCGAGGGCAAACCATCTTGCTGCGAGGGGGAAGATGCAGACGAGGCTTCTGCCGAACCACCGACGGCTATGCCGCACATGCCGCAGAATTTATTGCCTTCACGATTGCGATGACCGCAGACGCGGCAAACGAGCGGCGAATCGCCGGCAAGACCCTGCGCTGTGTCATCTGCCTGTTCCGCGTCTGCTTCGGCAGCGAGGTGCTGCGCCGCTTCGAGCGCCGCGGCGAGCGCGTCTGGATTGGGCTTGGGACGCCGCAATTCCGGTTGCAGCCTGCGATAGAGTTCGTCCATTTCATCGCTGCGCACGGGCGCATCGGAAGGCGGACCGGAGGGTCTGGGATGTTTCTTGTCTTTATCCACGAATCAAATCACTCGGCGCTGGTGTCATTCTAGCCCAAAACCGATAAACACAAAGAGCATTGAGTAATTGGGAAATTTGGTGATTGGGAAATTGAAAACCGGGGCAGCGACGTCACTCGCGATGTTATTTTCAATTACTCAATTACTAAATTTCCCAATTACTCAATCTTCTTATCGGCTGGAGAATTCGATCTTGCCTTCGGTTTCGGTGGGGACGCCGTTGCAGGTGGCGGGGCGATATCTCCAGGTGCGGACGGTTTGCAGGACGTGGCGGTCGCCGGCTAGTCCGGCGCTTTCGAGAATGAGCGGACTGTGGACGCGGCCGTCGGTTCCGATGATGAAGCTGACTTTCACTTTCTGGCCGTGAGCCGATGTGGCGAACAGCGGATCAGGCGTGGTCAGGGCCTCGGGCGGTTGAACGTCTTCGCAGGCGGGGGTTGAGCTGATGTGGGGCACGTCGGCGAACTGGGAAGCGCGACTCAGCGTCCGCGATATCCGGCCTTCGCGCTGCTCGAGGGTCGTCAGCAGACGCGGCGCGGATGTGCTGAGCGCCAGAGCCACGGCGGGCGCGAGCAGGAGAACAAGAATCGCAGGCCAGATGCGATGTTGCATGAGGGTTGATTGCCTTCCTGGTGAGCCCGAACAGAAAAGCTCTTATACCTGTGAGGGCAAATGCAGGACCACTCCCCGCAACTGGCATCTTATTGCTTTGGAAGAAGTTATGGGCCGGGTCAGGCAAACTGAACGGGCCAAGGTGAAAGAGATTGCACAGAAGCAACTGGGACTTGCAAATCGGTCCGGCGTATTAACCCGGCCTCTCAACCGGCAGAGCGCCGCAGAGTCAGCAACGTAATTTCTGGAGGGCAATTCCAACGGACCGGCACCCCTACCGTCCCCAGGCCTGGGTTGGTGTAGAGAGTGAGGTCGCCGATCTTGTATTGCCCCCAAATATACTTTCTGGCCATGGACGGCAAATAGAGTGGGCCGACGAATGGCGCACGCACCTGGCCTCCGTGGGAGTGCCCGGAGAGCTGAAGGTCAACCGGGTGGCGAACGACTTGGTCGGCGTAGTCGGGCTCGTGCGCTAACAGGACTGCGGCTTCGCCGGCAGGGATGTCATGCAGGGTTGCATCGAGGTCGGGAGCGCCGAATAGGACATCGTCCAAGCCGGCGAGCCAGAAGCGGGCTCCGTCGCGTTCGATGGGGACGGACTGGTTGACCAGAACCTGAATGCCTTCGGCGCGCAGTGCGCTGGTCACTCGATCGGGATCGGTGAAGCAGTCGTGGTTGCCCATCACCGCCCAGAGACCATGAGGAGCTTTCATTTGCCGCAGCAGTTGGGCGCAAGGTTCGGCGGCAGAGGCGGCGGCTGCGCGATCGCCGAAAAGAGGCATCGAAACGAAGTCTCCGGTCAGCACGATCAGTTCGGCCTGCAGAGCGTTGACCATGCTGATCGAGGAGCGCAGAGGATGGACGGAAAAATAAGGGTCGTAGTGGAAGTCGCTAAGCAGCGCGATGGTGAAACCTTCCAGCCGCGCCGGCCAGCGGCGAAGGGCGATTTCCTGGCGCACGATGCGCGGACGATTCGGCTCGAGCAGCGTGGTATCAGCGGCCAGCGCGGCCACGCCGGCGGTCGCTGCCAGGCGGATGAATTTTCGCCGGGTCGTCCCTTTGGTGATCGGCCGGGTTATCGGCGGGGTCGTGGGAGGAGAAGACAATCGGTTACGGACCTTTGCCCGGTTGGATTGCGAGGCGCGTGGTAAGCGGCTTCAGCATGCATTCTCAGCATAACGCGAGTTTGCAGATTCGCGAAAGGACGGGAGCAAGCGCTTCCGGTCAGAAGGCGAACGTCGCTTGCAGTTCGATGCGACGGTTGGCCGAAGTGCCTTGCGAGAACGGACCTCCCTGCAGCGCATTGGATCTGTCGAACAGCGCGGAGCCCAGAACCGCGTTGGGATTGGCCACGTTCACGTTGTTGAAGACGTTGCGAACGCCCACTCCTAAGGTGAGGTTATAACGCCGGTCGGAAGTGGACGACGTGTTGAATCCACCGCCGCCGCCGAACAGCGGACCGCGCGGGCCTCCGCCGCCGCCGCGACCACCGCCGCCACCGGGAGGAGGTCCTCCCTGAGCCTGATTCGCCGGGACAGCGGCCTTGAGCTTCGGTCCAAGTCCGAAAGTCTTGCTGAGGCGCAGATTCAGCGCGAAGTGCGCTGGACCGGTCTCGGAGTCAACCCGGAGAAGCTTGCCAGTGGCTCCTGAGGCGTCAAAAGTTCCCAGCTCGGTGCAGTAAATCGTGCCTGCCGGGGGCGTGCCCGCGGGGCAAGTGGCGGAGGACACAAAGCTCGGACGATCGTTGTAGATCTGGTCGCCGTTCTCGTCGATGGGCGAGGTGATGGAGAACGGCGCTCCGGAACTGAACGCGATGAAGGGACTCAGGCGAATCAGGTAAGGCAAGCCGATGCTGCCACCGAGGAAGAGCCGGTTGCGGACGTCGAACGAGCCGCGGCCGTAGTCCTGGCTGATGTCGTAGGAGTTCGTCGGAAAACTGGAAATGCCGGAAGTGTCGCTGTTGGCATAGCCGAAGGTGTAAAAACCGAAGAGTTGCAGCTTGGTGCCCACGCGAATGTTGGTGTTCACGATGAGCTGGTTTTGCTTGAAATTGCCTTCGGAGACGTAGCGGTAGAGGTTGCCCCCGGTCACCGTGGCACAGGTTGGCAGGGTGGACGCGATGCCCGGCGCCGCGCAGGGCGTTCCCGGATACGGGGCGTTGGCGTTGATCGTGATGAACTGGTCGTAGCCACGCGAGTTCAGGTAGGTCGCAGATACGGTCGCCGATTTGGTGACCTGGCGTTCCACGCTCACCGCGCCCTGCATGGTGTAGGGTGCGTGCAGCGTAGGGCTGAGCTGAAAAGTGGAAGACGTGCTGGAAGTCGTCGGTCCACAGTTGGAGAAGCTGGTGAGGGCCACGTCCACGCCGGGGAAGCAGGTGGGGTTGTTGATAATGAACTGCTGCTGAACGACGCCGTTGTAGCGGTCCACTTGCAGGATTTGTGTGGACTGCAGGCGATTATAGAAAAGGCCGTAGCCGCCGCGAATCACGACCAGGGGCGGTTTACTGCGGCCGCGCACGCCCCAGGCAAAGCCGAGGCGCGGAGCCCAATCGCCCTTGTCGTGTATGGCGTTCTGCGTCTCGAAGCGGAGGCCGGCGCTGATCGTGATGTTGGGCCGCGCCCGCCAGTCATCCTGGACGTACGGTTCGAAGTCGTAGTAGTTCACCTGAGCTGTTGGCAGACCGGTGGTGTAGGACAGCTGAGTTGCATAAGGAGTGCCGCCGCTGGCCAATTGCTGCTCCGCATAGAGCAGTGAGATAGGACACGGCGGATTCGCTCCGATGGTGCAGGGCGCCCCCGGAGAAGGAACTGGAGGAACGTTCGAGGACTGATTCAGCGATGAGAACGTGAACGTGCCGTTGAATCCGCTGACCGAATAATTCGTATCCTGACTGGCACGGAAGCGCCCACCGAACTTCAGCACGTGATTGCCGTGAATTAGTGAAGTGTAGTTCTGCAGTTCGTAGTGGTTTTGGCTGTCGTTTAAATTCCCCGTACCGTTGCCGCCGCCGGCAAAGTTGCCCAGCACGCTGACCACCGGGTTGGTGTCCTGCGGTGTCTGCAGACTGTAGTCGCGAATGTATTGGAAGCGGGTTTCGTTGACGATCTTGGTGCCAATCACCTGGGTGTCGCCAACCTGCAGGGTCTGCTCCGTTGACTTGGAGTAGTAGGCCTGGGACGGGAGGTTGAACAGGCCGACGCCGTCGTTGGTTTCAGTGTCGCGATAGTACTGGTAGCGCGCGGTGAGCGTGTTGTTCTTGGTCACCGCCCAATCCAGGCGCGGGCTCAGGTTGGTGCGCTGGCGCGGGTTGGGAATTGATTCGACCAGCGGCTCTTCGTCGAGCGTAGGACTGAGAACGAGCGCATTGACGGCGGTGAGTTCGTTGATGTTGCGGCGGTCGAGGTTGAAAAAGAAAGAAGCTTTCTTGCTGACGGGACCGCCGAAGTTTCCGCTGTACTGGGTTGTATAGTAAGGCGGTTCCGCGCCGGCGTAAGGATTGGGAGAATTGAAGGCCGAGTCATTGCCGATGACCAGCATCTGCCCGTGGTACTTGTCGGTTCCGGGCTTGGTGAAGATTTCGATGCGGCCGTAGCCCAGCTGATCGTACTCGGCGGAGAACGGATTCTGGTTGATGCGGATCTCGCGAATGGACGACTTGGGCGGGAGCTGGCCGGCGGTGAAACCGTCAATGTACATTTGTCCGCCGCTAGGGCCCGCGGAAGGTCCGGCAAGCGCTTCGAGATCCGATTGCAGCTCATCGGGATCGTCGGGCAGCGCATCGAGTTCTTTACCTGAGATCACGACCGCGCCGGCGTTGTTTGAAGGATTCACGTCAACCGTCGGCGCCGTGTCGGAGACCTGAACTTTCGTGGTTTCGACTTCGATGGTCATCGTCACATTGAGGCGCAGGGCCTGAGTCGCGATCACGACATTGTCGTTTTCGTAGAGAGTGAATCCCGTAGCGGCGACGGTGAGCGTGTACTTGCCGGCCGGTAGAGTCTTGAAGTCATACATGCCTTGGGCATCGCTCTGAACCACTATTGGAGATCCGGCGGCGGCAGGGGTCATGATCACGCTGGCGCCAGCAATGACCGCGCCCGAGGGATCAGTCACTTGTCCGTGAAGAGCCCCGGCGGCCGTCTGCGCCTGCAACGGAGTTAGCATTGCAATCCCGAATGCACTCAGCCACAGCAGGAATGAGAACACTATGAAAAAGAAACTCCCGTATTGCTTAACCTTCATTATCATTTTTCCATTTCTGATGAGTCTATGTTTCCTTGCGAGTGTATGAACGGTGGAACGGTGGAACGAACACAACGAGAACGGCGCCGCTATGGGCCCGCATCGCCGCTGGGAGCGCCGCCTAAACTCCAGGGCGCCAGCATCATGGCTTGGCTGCCGTTGGGAGCGGCCTGCAGAATCGGTTCGACTCCGCTGAACAACTTGATCACAGTGCTGCCGCCCGACGGCGTGCCTTCCGTGGCGAGGACGGCGATGGCGTCTCCCTTGTGCAGATCGGCCAGTGCAACCGGCGGGGTCTGGTCGAGCAATCGTTGGAAATCGAATCCTCCGCCAGGGCGCGCACCTCCAGGAGCTCCTCCAGCGGGCATTCCGCCGCCCGCCGCCCCTCCGGAGCCCTGAGCCCAACCACCGGCGGGCGCGCCGGCCGGTGCATTGCCGCCAGCGGCTGGAGCTGGACTCGAAGAAGAATTCGAGGCCGCACCTGGGGTTCCGGCGGGGGTCGCGCCCGATCTCTTCAATCGCGCCGCAAGCCCCTGCGCCATTTCGGCGGGAAGCTTGTGCAGCTGAGAGTCGGCGTTGATTTTCAGTTCCACGGTTTTCTTGCTTGCCAAATCTTGAACGGACAACGTTCCCGCACTTGCATCGATTGACTTGATCAAACCCGCGAACTGCGGGAAGTTCCCGGTAAAGATGTCCTCAGCTGTCAATTCGCTGCCGTCGGCGCTGCGGTTGCCGCGGGCGCGCAATTGGTCGCCAACCTTGGTTTGCTGCAGTGAACTCGGCTTTGCGTCTTCGGGTTTGAACGAGTCAGGAGCGTAACGGTGGATGATCGTGCTCTTGGAGGTGCGTACAACGATCTCTTTCTTTCCGCCCAGGCTCGAGATCGAGATGGTCGCGGTTCCGGCAGCGGGATCGACCGCGGTGACTGGGCCGCCAATGCCGCGTTTCTGCCAGTCCTGGCGCATCTGGTCGCTCACCGCCTGAACGGCCGAACGCGTGATCACGATAATCTCCAGGGCAGCGATCGATTTGCCGTCTTCCGAGGCCTGGCCGCGCGCCCGAATCGTGTCGCCGACCTGAAGATCCTGCAACTGTATGGCGGCCGCATTCTTGAGATCTTTGTCGCCGGGCGTAAGACGCAGCAGCCGAGCGTTGGGCTGCACGTACACCGCGATTTCTGAACCGGAGTCCGGCGCCAGCGTGATGGCGTTTCCGTTAATCGCTTTGATGGCCCCGATGCGCTTGGCGATTGTTGCCTGGCCAGCTGGTTGGCCTGCCGGCTGGCCCGCGGCTTGGCCGGAGTCCTGCGCCAGGCTCGTCGCACTCAAGAAAGACTTGAGCGAAAGATTTGCGCCGGCGATTGCGACGACAGAAGCGAGGAAAGTCACGATTGCTGCGTTGTTCGTCTTATTGTTCTTCATACGCCCCACCTTCTAATTTACATGGCCGCAAGCCACGAAACGGTATGGTTTACAAAGTTTTACCCAGACATAACAGTTATTAAACGAGAGCGACCTGGCCCGCAGAAGCCGAGACGATTCCGGAGCCGAGATGATTCCGGTTTACAAACATTCCCAAACTGGGCACCCAGAGTGCCAATAGACCCTGCGAACGCATCGGAATAGGATTTTCTGTAGTAATTTTGTGGAAATCCACTTTCGCTATGCGTGTGTCTATTTTACGTTGTTGTCTGGTCTGGATGCTGTTGGTCATGGTTCCAGCGTCTTTACTGGGCCAGACTCAGCCGGTTCAGACTCAGCCGGTCCAGACTCAGCCGGTCCAGAGCGAGGCTGCTCAGCAGGGCCAGACCGATGTCGCGGCGGCTGGGCATGGACAGGCCGAGCAGGGCGACACGGGCGGAGCGATTCTTCACACACAGGGTGAGGTATGGGTAAACGGCTATGAGGCTAAGGATTCGTCCGCCGTTTTCCCCGGGGATCTGATCGAAACCAAGCCGGATTCTCCGGCGAGTTTGAGTCTGGACGGATCAACGGTGCTGATTCAGCCGGAATCGGTGGCCCGGTTGCAAGCCAATGTGCTGGACCTGGATCATGGCAGCCTTTCCGTGGGGACTTCGAAGAGCTTTAAAGTGAAGGCGCGTTGCGTCACCGTGGTTCCGGTCGGGAATGAATGGACGCAGTATGAGGTGACCGACCTGAATGGAAACCTGCAGGTCGCGGCGCGCAAGAACGATGTGAAGGTGGAACCGGAATTGAATCCCCGCAAGCCCGCGCCCACGACTGAAGATTCGCATGGAACCTTGGTTCGCGAGGGAGAACAAAAAAGCTTCAACGAAACCGAACTCTGCGGAGCTCCTCCGCGACCCAAGTTAGCCAGCCCGCTCGTGAATCCGAAATGGATTGCCGCCGGAGCGGCAGGAACGGGCATTCTGCTGTGCGTCCTGTTCTGCAGCGGACCTAGCAGTAAGCCTGTGAGTCCGACGAACCCCTGACAGACTCTTCATTCCAGAATTTCCGATCTCCGCAGTGACGATCTCCACAGTAACGATCCCCATTGTGATGATCAGAGGATTCTTTCGTGGGTATAACCGGCGGAGCCTAGGGCGGCGAGAAGTTCCGCGATGTGGTCGGGGCCGCGGGTTTCCATGGTGATATCGATGGCGGTGTCGCCAAGATTGACGCCGTGATAGGCGCGGTCGTAGGCAGTCTCGACAATGTTGGCGCGATGGTCGGCCAGGATTCCGGTGAGGCGATGCAGTGCGCCGGGATAATCGGGCAGGTGAACGCGCAGGCGGACGAGGCGTCCGTCTTTCACCAGGCCGCGCTCGATGATGCGCGCGAGTAAGGTCACGTCGATGTTTCCGCCGCAGACGAGGACTGCGACTTTCTTGTTTTGCAACGGCAGCTTGCGGTTCAACACGGCCGCGATGGCGGCGGCTCCGGCGCCCTCGGCCAAAGTTTTCTCGCGCTCCAGCAGTAAGAGAATCGCGTTCGCGATTTCTTCCTCTTCCACGGTAACGATGCCGTCGACATACTTTTGAACGAGCGGGAGCGTGCGTTCTCCGGCGCGGCGGACGGCGATGCCGTCGGCAATCGTCTTCGCAGAAGCCAGCGTGACGGGCTTGCCCTCGGCTACCGCGGCCTTCATGGAAGGAATGCGGGAGGGTTGCACGCCGAAGATCTGCACGTTGGGATTGGTTTCTTTCACGGCGCAGGCGATTCCTCCGATGAGGCCGCCGCCGCCGATCGGAGCGACGATCGCTTCGATGCCAGGATGTTGCTGCAAGATTTCCAGGCCCAGAGTCCCCTGCCCTGCGATCACGGTGTCGTCATCGAAAGCGTGAATCAGAGTGAGGTGGTCTTGCTTACTTTGCTCGACTGCCTTCTCGTAGGCTTCGTCGTAATTGGTGCCGTGCAGCAGGACTTCGGCGCCGTAAGCGCGAGTCGCTGAGACTTTGGTGAGCGGCGTGGGCAGCGGCATGACGATACGCGCATGGATGTTGTGACGTCCCGCGTGGTAAGCGACGCCCTGCGCATGATTGCCAGCGGATGCCGCGATCACACCGTGGGCTCGTTCTTCTGGATTGAGAGTCAGCAGTTTGTTCAGCGCACCGCGCTCTTTGAATGCGCCGGTACGCTGCTGGTTGTCGAGTTTCAGGAAAATGGAATTGTTGGTCAGTCCGGAAAACGTTTCGGAGTGGGTGCAGGGGGAAACGCGAATATCGGCGCGAATTCGTTCGAGCGCGGATTGAATGTCGGAAAGCTGGATCATGACGGTGAAGCAGTCATCTTAGCCGATAAAACCATGAACCACGAAGGACATGAAGTATCACGAAGGATCTCATTACTTGGTGGTCTCCTTTTCGGACCTTCGTGTCCTTCGTGGTTAATGATGTTTCTTTCGTCGCGATCAGAATGCAATGGGCCGCGCTGAGGCAACCTGGGTAGCGGGCGTGCGTGCATCCAGCGACTTCAGATAGGCATCAA
>JBELAE010000173.1:0-17177 GCA_049509155.1 Candidatus Sulfotelmatobacter sp. | reverse complement strand
ACCAGCAAGGCAGCCCTTACTCCGGCCGGTATCTGGGTCACCGGCGCGGGAACGGGCGTGCAGTTGCTCAACAATCTCGTGCACAACATCACGACCACGTCCGAGAAAAACGGCAACACCTTCGGAATCGCCGTTTATGGCACGTCGAGCACGCCCATCACCAACCTTACGATCAGCGGCAACCAGGTTTACGACCTGAAAACCGGCGAAAGCGAATCAGTGAACGTGGACGGCAACGTCACCTATTTCTCCATCACCAACAACATCGTCCACGACAACGACAACATCGGCATTGACGCCATCGGATTCGAAGGCGTCGGCCCGACCGGGAGCGACCAGGCCAGGTATGGAGAAATCAGCGGCAACACGGTCTACAACATCAGCGGCATTCACAACCCGGGCGAAGGTGATTCCTACGATGCGGACGGCCTCTACTGCGACGGTTGCGAGTACGTCATCTTCGAGCGTAACACCGTCTACGCCTGCGACCTGAACATGGAAGCTGCCAGCGAACATAAGGGCCACGACAGCCGCTACGTGACCATTCGCAACAACGTCTTCTACGACGCCAAACCAGGGCGCCGAGTTCCAGATCCAGTACCACTCCGGCGATGCCTCGGGCAACATTTTCGAAAACAATATTGTCTACGCCGGCACCCAGAACGTCTGGATCTACAGCTTCGTCAAGGGCACGACGACCTATCCCGTGCCGCCAGCGACGCTGAATTGGAATCTTTACTATTCGACCAAGGGCTACGTGGAAGGCACTTCGATCGACTGGGCCGACAAGTCGAACTACAAGACGTACGCCGACTATCAATCGGGCAGCGGCGAAGACGCAAGTTCAACGGTCGCCAATCCCCTGTTCGATAATCTTGGGTCGAACCCGCCTGATCTTGATGTCGCTTCGAATTCTCCCGCCGTCAACGCCGGCAGTACCAGCCTCACCTGCAGCGTGGGATACTGCGGCAGCAGCACCTCCATCTACGGCAGCACCGACTACGCCGGCAATCCCCGCGTAAACGGCAGCGGCCAGATCAACATCGGGGCCTACGAGCAGTAGGCTATGAATCGGCCTGAGGAGCGCTGACGGCAACGCTCCTCAGGCCTCCATGCGGTGATATCATAAACTCTATGGCGCAAAGGAACGTCAAATTCGTCGCTACCAAAACCGTGCACAAGCCGGCGACTGTCAAGTTCAAAACGAAGTCAGGCGAGACAGTCTCGTTCAGAGCGGTGAAGACGTTCGAACGAAAGGAAGTGGTACGTTTTCGCGCCAAGAAGAAATGAGGCGCATTTATCTTGACAGCAATGTCCTGATTGCCTACCACTCCCTGGATAGAGCCGAAGAAACCAAGAAAAGGATGGTCGAGGATGCCTTGGCCGTCTTCGCCCAGCTCAAAGACATTCAGCTTTGCACATCCATGTGGGCGGTAACTGAGATGGTGAATATCCTCGTGTCTCGTAAAAACATAGATCGCGGGGCGGTCGCAGAGATTGAAAGTCAGCTAGTGAGTGAGAAACGGTTAAGGGACCTCAAGATACAGATCATCGAAGTGAGCCCCCGGAAGGACTATGACTTTACCGAGTTCTTCTATCATGTGAAGCAAGGCATTCTCAAATATCACTCCGGAGTCGGAGACGTGATTCACAGCGTCATTATGAAAAACAACGGTGTCTCCGACATCCTGACCTTCGACGAGAAGGACGACTTCAAGCAAATCCCCGATCTAACAGTCCTCCATCCTAGGGACATCAAAATCTAGCAGCAGCGTTGCGAAGGTCGTTCTTCGCTCGGCATGACAGACAAAAGCGGGAACGTTTGTCTTCGATTTGCTTCGCACTTGCATCGCGAGCCTTAAATCGCGACACTAGCCGGGGCGAACGCATTTCATGAATATTGGACTTTTTGGCGGAACCTTCGATCCGGTGCACCGCGGACACCTGGCGCTGGCGCGGGCGGCGATGGAGCAGTGCAAACTGCATCGCATTCACTTCGTGCCGGCCAACATCCCACCGCATAAGCAGCGGCAGCCGCTTTCGCCTTTTGTGCACCGCTTTGCCATGCTGGCTCTGGCGACGGCGGCGGAGAAGGCGTTCGTACCTTCATTGCTGGAGGCCCCGGAGGAGGATGGCGCACCGGCTCGAAAGAATAGTAGCAAAGACCGGGTTGAAAAGCCGAACTACACCATCGACACGGTGCGGCGCCTGAAGCAATCGTTCAAAGCCGCCGACAATTTGTTTCTGCTGATCGGCATGGACGCTTTTGCCGAAATTGGCAAATGGCACCAGTCAGAAGCACTGTTCCGGGAGTGCGAGTTCGTGGTAGCCAGCCGTCCAGGGTATTCGCTCGCGGACGTAGCGAACGCGCTGCCGGAGAGCTTGCGTCCACGACCGGAGGTGACGCGACCGTTTCACAAGCAGCCGGCTACGGGAGATCTGGTGCTGCCAGGGGCGACCGTCCACTTGCTTGCCGATCTGCGACAGCCGGCTTCGGCGACGGCGATCCGACAGGCCGCGGCGGCGGGCAAGCCGCTGGGGAGATTTGTGGATGCGCCGGTGGCAGAGTACATCCGGAAGATGGGACTGTACAAATAGTGCGCGGGCGAGTCGCCCGCGCCCACACGAGAATGCCGACAAGCCACATCTGGTTTAAGATCGAAGACTGGCAATCATCTACAGCTACAACTAAGGGCAGGCGTCCCGAACCGCCGCTGTAATTATGAGGAGTGCAATGGCGCAAAATCACTACACGACCAAGACCAAGCGGCGGCAAAAAAGCGGCAAGCGCAAAGACTCTGCTGCGGCCACTATGGCAAAGATACGCGAGCTGGCAGCGGCCGAGGCGAAGAAGGCAGCCAAGTAAGGAGGAGGCCGTAACGAGCGCAATGCCATTTTAGTCCGCGCGAGATCCCTCGCTCCGCCTGAAGAACGGCTTCGCTCGGGATGACGCAATGGGGAAAATCGACGACTCTGGCACGCGACGAGTGCCGATTCGGTCAGTACGGGTCGGTTACAATTGAAGCCGATTCAAAGTTGAAGAAAGAACCATCACGACTGTAATGACCAAGAAGAACGAACTCAAACAGCAAATTTCCGCAGCTATCCAAGCCTGTCTCGAGAAAAAGGCCGAAGAACTCAGCATCCTGGAAATGGAAAAAGGGTCGGGAGCGTTTACCGACTACTTCGTGCTGTGCAGCGGGACCAATCCGCGGCAGGTGCAGGCCATTGCCGACGAAGTGGAGTTGCGGCTGAAGGCCGCGAACTTGCGGCCGGCGCACGTCGAGGGTTACAAGCAGGCGGAATGGGTGCTGCTCGACTATGTGGATTTTGTGGTCCACGTTTTCTCGGAGAAGGCGCGGAAGTTTTATGATCTTGAGCGGTTGTGGAAGACGGCCAAGCGCCTGGAAGTCGGGGATTTGAAGACTGACTTGAAGGCAGCGCCAAAGAAGAAAAAGGCGGCTGCGGCGAAACCGGCTGCCGCGAAAAAGAAGAAGCGAAAGAAAGCCTGACCCTAAAGACTTGTCATCCCGAGCAACGCGAGGGATCTGGGTTCTTGCCTGCAGCGGGGACACAGTTGGCGCATGCCAAAACCGAGGTCCCTCGCGTTGCTCGGGATGACAAGCAGTAGTGCTCGGGATGACAGTTCGTGGTGTCGGGGGGATGCCAGTTTCCCTAATGCGTGCGCCACATCACCGCGCCAGATCGGTTCTTGCCCGTGAAGATCAAGCTTGCATGGATCGGGAAGACGAAAGAGCCTGCGATTCAGACTCTGACTGACGAGTATCTCAAGCGGATCGCGCGCTATGTGCCGGTGGAGGGAATCACGCTGCGCGATGAAGCGGCGTTGCTGGAAATGTGCGGCCGGGCTTCAGTACTGGCTGGGAAATCCACGCCGAGATCCGCGACGAAGTCGGGCGGGACGAAGTCCGGTAAGTCGACTCTGGTGCTGATGGATTCGCGGGGCAAGGAATTCTCGTCCGAGCAGTTCGCTAAATTTCTGGGGGATTATCAGGACCGCAATCCCTTGCCGCTTGTTTTTGCCGTGGGCGGCGCGGACGGTTTCAGCGACGTCGCGCGAGCCGCGGCGCAGCACACGATTTCACTCGGGAAGATGACGCTGGCGCATGAATTAGCGCGCGTCGTTTTGCTGGAGCAGGTTTATCGGGCGTTTACGATTTTAAAGGGGCACCCGTATCACTCGGGACATTAGTCGGTGGCTGGCGCTGCACCTAAAAATTGTCAGTGTTTGGCCTTGTGCTGCTGGGGAGGAACGCTGCCTCGTTCCGTCCGCTCGATCACGATCTTATCCGACAGCTTGTGTAATGGACGATCCCCCGCTGACGAGAACTGTCTTCCCGCCGCCGTCACCGTCAGTCCTTGCCCGGTATACATCGCCTCGTCGAACGTGGTTCCGGAATTTACTCGCGCCACCGCAAACACCCCGTGCGGCACGCCATTGCTGAACGCGGTCGCGACGTAGTCGGCCACCATCGGCCCATACTGCGAATTTGCCAGCCAGCTCAACCCCATCGCCCCCGCGGTTAGCGGCACCGGCGCGCTCCAAGTCGTTCCCCCATTGGCCGACGCGACGAACCCGACAAACAATTGGCAACTCGTGGACGAGCAGCCAGTCTGTGGATAGTAGTAATAGGTAATTCCCACGTGCGCGCTCGCGCCCGAAGTCGCCGGATCGATGCCAATCCCAGGAATAAAATGGTCCACCGTGCTGGACACAGCATCAATGGGAACCCGCGTCACCGCGCTCCAATTCACTCCATCGGTTGAAGTGCTGTAAACCAGGTCGTTGGCCGAACAGTATGCACGGAACCGGCAATCCACCCACAGCGCCCAGACCGTCCCCGCCCCATCGATCGCCGATGCGACCGCCGGACCGCTACGAATTCCCGGATCGGTGTAGGTCTGCAGATTTGCAATCGTCACAGTCGCGCTCCAGTTCGCCCCTCCATCGGCCGAACTGAACGACGCTACAGTTCCCGAATCCAGCTGAATCGGCACGACCACGTTCCCGTTAGGCTGCACCAACGGCTGGCCGTCAATCCCAGTCGCAGAGTCCGCGGTCGTCGCGGGAGGGCTCCAAGTCATGCCGCCATCGCTCGACGTGCTCATCCGGATCGTGGGATCATCCCACTCCGTATAACAGTTCCCGTAAAACGGACTCGTCGGCCAGTTATCGCAAACGATCCAGTCTTTGTCGGAACCTACCGGCATCGGGTCGACGCCCACCGGGCTCTGCCAGTTCACTCCGTCGGAAGACCGGCTCACCGTCACCGCCGGCGCGGTGTTGCCGCAGGGCAGCGACGCAATCATCCACATGCCGTGCTTCGCGTCATACGCTACCGCCGGATCACTCGCCGCATAGTACGGACCAGACCCCTCACCGGTGGTTAGCCCCGGCAGGACTCCGTGCGTCCAAGTGTTGCCGCCATCGGTCGAAGTTGCCCAACCAATGTCGGTGGCGCAGCCGGGAGCGATACGTCCCGCCTGAAAAGCCGCTACTAGCGTCGCTCCGTTCGCGAACACGTGCGGCTCCACTTCCGTGGCATGCTGGCCCGGGCCAACAGTGAATGGATCGGAGCTGATCTGCGTCAAATTGCTGCCGACCGGATCCGGCGGCGGGGGTGGCGGGGGCGGTGGGGCGGGCGGTGTGAAAGGAAGAGGGGACGACTCGGACGAACACCCGTTCGTCATGGGAATCATGCACAAGCACAAGACCACCGCCGATATGGCGAGCACGCTACGCATCGTGCAATCCGAGTCCGCGAAAGCATAGCAGAGAAACTTCAGGATCAAAACTCCGAAATCCTCGCACTTCGCGGCAGCGGAGCCAGCACTCTCGCCTCCGGCTAGATTGCGTTCGCTTCGCTCAGGATGACAAGGCGGAGTTTGGGGCGTGATCTGCGGACGTGTGAGATCTATTGCGTGACGGTGGCTTGGTAGCTTACGGCCTGCCAATGGCCGGTGCGTCGGACCCATATTCTCGTGTAGCGATAGGGGCCGCTGAAGTCTTCGCCGAGCTGGTGGCCTTTTACGTCGGCGCGGGCGGTGACCACGGCGGTGTCCCCGTAAACGCGGACGACCATGTCGCTTACGTCGATGGTGTCATAGCGAAGCTGGCCGTTCTTGCGGGCTGACACGGTGTCCTGCTTGGTGGTGACCTGGCCCAGAGGCGTGATGGCGACGTAATCCTCGGCGAGGGTTCGCTGGGAGAAGTCGGCGTCGCGGCGGATGCTGGCTTCGCGGGCCTGCCGTTCCATATCGACGATCTCTCGAATCGTGGCCTGGTCGGCGGGATCGATCGAGGTCCGCGGACGCATGGCTACGTGCTGGGCGGAGAAGGCTGGCAGCGCGGCGAGCAGAGACAAGAGTAATACTGCGCTTTTCTTGGCGATCTTCCTGACTAACTTGTTGATCACGATGAGACCTCCGCGGTTTGCGAGGGGACAGAGATCCGCCTGACCGAGCTACGCAACTTTGGATGCTACAGTTCCGTGGAAAAGTTATCTACCGCTGCTTTTATCTCAGTACCTTCGTCGCTGCGATCGGTTAAGCGTCTAACGGAAAAAACATCCACGTAGCCCCGGACGCGTTCGTCCTACGTGATTCTGCTCTTCCTAACATACAGACGGCCCAGCACCCTGAATCATTTCATTCTTTTTTGGAAATATCGAGTGGAGATGTGTCTAACGTGAGTCTGCCGGGCAGCTCCCTGTCTCCACGGTGAGCCGGTCAGTGCAACTCCCCTTCCGTTGAGACTGCGGAGTAAGTCCTTGAAAAACTGAGGCGGCAGCGCCGGGGGGCGGATTGTGACTGTCCACTCCGAGACTGGATTGTCCGGTATTGGACAGAGGGGGCCTCTCGGATGGTGCGCTGGCTAGGGGCACATCTAGTAGAATCAGACGTGCGACTTAATGCATGGCTGACATCCGTCGCGGTCTGATCATCGTGAACACCGGGCCCGGCAAAGGCAAAACTACCGCTGCCATGGGAACGGCCCTGCGGGCGGTTGGGCAGGGGATGCGGGTGCTGATGCTGCAGTTCCTGAAAGGCTCGTGGCACTACGGCGAACTCGACGCCGTGCAGGCCTTCGGCGACAAGTTCGTGATGAAGCAGATGGGCCGGGGCTTCGTGAAGGTGGGCGCGGAGAAGCCGGACCCGGAAGACATCCGCATGGTCGAAGAAGCCTGGGCCGAGGCCGACCGGGCGATTCAATCGGGCGAGTGGGATCTGGTGGTTCTGGATGAGATCAACTATGCCATCAGTTATGGCATGTCACCGAAATGCGCCAGGTGAAGCACGCGTATGAAAAGGGCGTGATGGCGCAGAGAGGGATTGAATATTGACGATTGTTGATTTTTGATTGCTGATTGAAAAGCCTACTGGCCTTCTGGGTTTTAATCAACAATCAAGGATCAGCAATTTCTTCTTATGGCTTGGTTCAAGCGCGAATCCGGCGATCTGGAAAATTCGGGGGAGAAGCGCGTCAAGACCGAAGGCTTGTGGGTGAAGTGTGAGGGCTGTCGGCAGATTATCTGGAAGAAGGATCTGGAAGAGAACCTGAACGTCTGTCCGAAGTGCGACAAGCACTTCCGGATTGACGCCCGCATGCGGCTGGCCCAGTTGCTCGACGACAACCAGTACGAGACGTTTGATGGGGACATTTCCTCGACGGATCCGCTGAAGTTTGTGGACTTGAAGCCTTATTCGTCGCGGCTGAAGCAGGCGCAGGAAGAGACAGGGCTGAACGACGCCATCATCAACGCTCACGGCAAGCTGCAGGGGCGGCCGGTGGTGGCCAGCGTGATGGAGTATGCCTTTATCGGCGGCAGCATGGGAGCGGTGGTGGGCGAAGCGATTACGCGGGCGGTGGAGCGCGCGGCCGATACGCGGATGCCTCTGATTATTGTTTCGGCGTCGGGCGGGGCGCGCATGATGGAAGGCGTGATCAGCCTGATGCAACTGGCCAAGATTTCGGCGGCGCTGGCGCGGCTGGACAAGGCCAAGGTTCCGTTTATTTCGCTGCTTACCGATCCCACGACCGGCGGAGTGACCGCGTCGTTTGCCATGCTGGGCGATTTGAATATCGCCGAGCCGGGGGCCCTGATTGGCTTTGCCGGGCCGCGAGTAATTGAACAAACCATCCGCCAGAAGCTGCCGGCGGGCTTCCAGCGCAGCGAGTTTCTGCTGCAGCACGGCATGCTGGATGCGGTGGTTCCCCGCAAGCAGCTCAAGCCATATATTGCGCGGGCGCTGGAGTTTATGACTGCGTAGCTGTCAGCTCTCAGCTTTCAGCCGTCGGCTAGACCAGCCAGCCCCACATTGCCTCCATCTTCAGCCTAAACAACCGACGTTTTCGTTCGTTCCCAAGGCTGATAATCTGAGAGGCCAAACTGATAGCTGACGGCTGATAGCTGAGAGCTGAGAGCTTCCCCATGTCCTACGAAACCGCAGTGGCGAGCATGTTTGCGCTGGGGCACGAACTCGCCCAGACGCCGTCGAACAAGTTCGACCTGGCGCATATGCGCGTGCTCTTGGGGGCGATGGATCATCCGGAGCGGAAATTTCCCAGTGTGTTGATTGCGGGGACGAACGGGAAAGGGTCGACGGCGGCGACGCTGGCGTCGATCTTACGCGCGTCCGGGTTGAAGACTGCGCTCTACACTTCGCCTCATCTGATTCGGATCAACGAACGTATCCGCGTTAACGGGGAAGAAATCGGGGACGACGATTTTGCGCGGCTGCATGACGAAGTGGATCGCGTGGCCGAGACACTGGTTGAGGAGCGGGAGTTGCCGTGGCATCCCAGCTTCTTCGAGATGATGACCGCGATTGCGTTCGTCCACTTTGCGCGCCTGCACGTGGATATTGCAGTGCTCGAAGTCGGTATGGGTGGGCGGCTGGACGCGACCAACGTGGTGGAACCGCTGGTCAGCGTGATTGCGGACATCTCGCTCGACCACCAGAAATTTCTGGGCAACACTGTCGGCGAGATTGCGCGGGAAAAGGTGGGGATTATACGGCCGGGCGGGGTGGTCGTGACTTTGCCGCAAACTCCTGAGGCGAATGACGTGATCGGCAACACGATTCTTGAGCTGGGAGCGCGGGGGGTGAGTGCGGTGCAGTATGTGCCGCCGGTGTCGCCGGGGAGTCCCGAGTATCGGGTTCCGAGTACCGAGAAGAATTCGGGGTGGGCACGCTATCCGCTGCAGGTCCTGGGGCGGCAGATTCTGGTGGAGACGCCGCTGACGGGGCGGCACCAGTTGCGCAATGTGGCGCTGGCTGTGGCTGCGGCGGAGGAATTGGGCAAGCTGGGAGTTGCTGGAATTACGGCAGAATCGATCGAGCGTGGAATCCGCGAGACGCGCTGGCCGGGACGATTGCAGGGACTGCCGGCGCGGGCCGGTTGGCCGGAGATGGTGCTTGATGTGGCGCATAATCCGGCGGGAGCATGGGCCCTCCGCTCTGCCCTTTCGGTGCGCTATGACAGCCGTCCACTGATTTTCGTTTTCGGGGCGATGCGCGACAAGGCAATCTCGGAGATGACGGAGATTCTGTTTCCGCTGGCCGAGCGGGTGATTGCCACACGGCCGGAGAATCCGAGGTCGGCGTCGCCGGAGGAGATTCAGCAGGCGGGAAGTCGCACGGGGGCCGAAATTGAGGTCGCGGCCGAGATCGGCGCGGCGCTGGAGCGGGCACGCGAGAGCGCGGGGAATGAAACTGTTGTTGTGGTGACGGGTTCGATTTATCTGGTGGGAGAAGCGATGCGGATTCTCGGGGTCAGCGCCTGAAAGCACGATTCGAACGTGGCGTGAGCGGGTATGCCTGAGGGCATTCCCTGATACGAATCATTCATGCGAATCATTGTTTTTTGCGGGAGAGCGCGGGCGCTTTTGGCGGCGGTTATACCCTAAAATGGAAGTGTGGGCGAAGTGAATTCATCAGTGAACCAACTGGAAGACGGCCGGCTGGAAAGTGGCCAACTGGAAAACGGCCCGGTCGACGGCGGCGTGCCCGAGGCGGTGCCCGGCACGGTTCCGTTGGCTGCGAGGCGGGGAAGCCCGCATGCCATTCCTGGCCTGGAGCACGGCTGGCTGAGCCGGCTGCGCTCCTACTTTATTCTCGATCCGGTGATCTGGCTTTACACGCTGGTGATGGGGCTGATCGCCATCCCCGGCGGTATGTTCGACCGTAGTGGACGGCGTTTGCACTGGTTCTCATTCGCCTGGTCGTGGCTGATCATGAAGACGATCTTTTCGCCGGTGAAGGTGACCGGGCTCGACAAGATTGACACTTCGAAACCGCATGTTTACGCGGTCAATCACGGATCGGCGCTTGATATTCCGGTGCTCTACGCCTACCTCCCGTTTCAGTTCCGTATCGCCTTCAAGAAAGAGTTGCTGTCGTATCCCATTGTTGGCTGGCAACTGAAACGGTCGGGGCAGGTTTGTATTGACCAACAGAATCCGGCGCACTCGATCAGCAGCATCCGCGCGGCGTTGAAGGGGTTGAAGGCGGGGCTGCCGCTGGTGATTTATCCCGAAGGCGGACGCACGCCGGATGGCGAGATCAAACCTTTCCTGCCGGGAGCGTTCTTTCTGGCTATCAAGGCGCAGGTGGATATTGTTCCGGTGGCTCTGGTTGGAACCTATGAGTTGCTGCCAATGAACACTTACCACATCAAATGCCGTCCGCTGGAGATGCGGGTGGGCGAGCCGATCTCGACGGTCGGGCTGAGTGGGAAGGACTTGGAAGCGCTGTCCGCGAGGGTGCAGAAGGCGGTTGAAGGTCTGTACTATTGCTAGCAGTTTGCCGGCGCCAGAAACATCAGGTCCCCTTCGGCTTCGCTCAGGGCAGGCTCTCCGCTCCACCGTCGCTCCGGCTCCGGTCGGGGTGTACGGGAGTTTTTGTTCCTCCGCGGATCTATAACATCCGCACACCTTCGGTGAGTCGTCTTGCGATCAATAGCCCCCGGAAAGCGAAAAATTAACCTGGACTTGAGTTTCCGCTTCCACCGGCTGACCCATAAAGAAAAACGGTTTATAGCGCCACTGCTTTACCGCGTCCATGGCTGCCTGAACCAGTTGCTTGGGGCCGGAGACTAGCTGCAAATCGGTTACCTTGCCCTGCTTGTCGATTCTGGCCTGTAGCACGACGGTGCCCTCGACGCGTAATACCTGGGCTCCTTGCGGGTACTTAGCTGGAACCCGGTGCACTATCGCGGCGTTTGTAACTTCCTTCGTGAGTTGGACTCGCTCTGGAAACGCTGAGGCCGGGCCGATGGCCTGGGCCACGTCCTGAGCAGCTTGACTGTTGCCATTGCCGAGGACGAAATCGAAAGTGGCCTTTGAAACGACCGCTTCGGCTGTTCCATCCTTGAGGACGGGTTTGAACTTCCATTTCACGATCGCGTCCTGCGCGGCGACGTCGAGGAGAGGTTGGTCTTTAGGAACTTCGACGTATTCCACGTCGCCGGATTGGGAGACGAGAAATGAGGCGGTCACTTTCCCCTGTATCTTGCGTTCTTGAGCTTGCGGCGGATAGGTTGCTGGTGCGGTTTCGATCGGCTCTAGATTGAATTCGGCTGACTTTGAGTCGGGGGCTTCACCTGGGGGTGCCACAACGGCTTGACCGGCTTGTGCGGCTGGGCCATTCGGCTGGGCCTGAGCTGAACTGGGCAGCGTCCGAGCGAGACTGCAGGCCAGCAGGAACATAGTAAACTTCCATGACTTAGACATAAGCGCAAGTTTACAGCAAGGGAACGAAGAGTACTGTCTAAAACAAGACATCCTAAGACAGGACCTCGGCTGGAACCGCGCCGTAACTTTTCTTCTGTCCAGCCGTTACTCTTAACGTAAGACGAGACCGCGGAGAATTCGTTGAAGGCTCTGAAGAAAGAAGCGGAGGAGCGGCTTCTGATCGAAGCTGCGCAGAACGATCCCGCCTGCTTTGCCGAGCTTTACGAAATGAACTTCGAACGGGTGTATGCCTACGTTGTGAAGCGGGTGCAAAACCGGGCGGAAACTGAAGATCTGACTTCGGAAGTGTTTCATCAGGCGCTGGCTAACCTGAAGCGGTTTGAGTGGCGTGGGATTCCGTTTGCGGCGTGGTTGTTTCGGATTGCGGCCAATCTGATTTCGGACCGGTGGCAGCGCTCGGGGCGGGAAGTTCCGGACGATTCGGGGCACATTGAGTCGGCCCAGATCAGGTCAGGGCAGGCGAGTCCGGCGGAGATTGAAGAAGTCGAGCGGCGGGCTACTTTGTATCGCCTGGTCGATACCTTGCCCGCCGAGCAGCGGCGGGTGGTGGTGCTGCGCTTTGTCGAGCAGAAAAGCATTAAGGAAGTGGCGCAGGAAGTTCGCAAGACTGAGGGCGCGGTGAAACAGTTGCAGTTCCGCGCGCTCACCAGCTTGCGGGCGCGAATGGAGGGTGCCGATGCCTAAGCGCTCTCTTTCAGGAAACCGGAATCCGGGGAACGAACAGAAGAAGATTGAACAGCTCAATAAGGCTGTCGAGGCGATGCTGGCTCGCGTGGACGGCCGGCCGCCGAAGGTGGAGTCCGGTATCGAGCCTCTGGTGCGCATCGCGGCGGACTTGCGCAATCTGCCGAGTGCGAGTTTCAAGGCAAGATTGAAATCTGAATTAGGAGGAAAGAAGCGTATGTCTACTGTTGCCGAACCCATTTCCAAGCCCGTTGTAACCGGTCGGGTGAGCGCCTCGCCGAGGCTGGCGTTCCGTGATCCCGCCAAAGCGATTGAGTTTTACCAGCGCACGTTGGGTGCGAAAGAAACGTTCCGTTTCCAGGTGGGAGACACAATCCCGCACGCCGGACTCATGATTGGCGATTCTGTCATCAATGTAACCGGCGAATGGCCCGAGGGTGGCCGTTTCAGCGCCGAGACACTGGGCGGGTCGCCGATTTCGATTTCCATTCAGGTCGATGATGTCGATGCTTTTGTCGAACATGCCGTGGCGGGCGGCATGAAGCTGGTCCGTGAGCCGAAGAATCAGTTCTACGGGCATCGCGATGCGACGATTGAAGATCCATTTGGCTATACGTGGGCGGTGTTCACTGTCAGGGAAGAAATGTCGGTCGAGGAAATGCACCGGCGGATGCAGGGGATGACGAGGGGGCCTGAGGGCGGCGAAACGCCGGAACGGAAAGAGGGAGTCAGCCCGGTTCCTGCCGGCTACCGCACGGTCACGCCGTATCTGGTGGTTCCGGACGTCGACGCCGTGATCGATTTCGTCAAGAAGACTTTTGGCGGCGAAGAGAAATTCCGCGCAGTTGGATCGGCCGGAGGCTACCACTGCGAAGTTCGAGTAGAAGACTCCATGCTGATGATTGGCGGCGGAGGAGCTGAAGTCGCCTGGAAGGGCGAGGCGAAGCTGGGCGCGTTTCACGTTTATGTTCGCGATGTCGATGCCGCGTATCAGCGCGCGCTGCAGGCGGGAGCGAAGTCTCTGCAGGAGCCGACTGACCAGTTCTATGGCGAGCGCTCGGCCAGCGTGATCGATGGTGCCGGCAATCACTGGTATATCGCCACGCGCTCGAAGGGAAACTATAAGTGGGAGGGCGCGCCGGACATTCAGCCGTATCTGCATCCGCTGCGGGCGGAACCGGTAATCAACTTCCTGAAGCGAGCCTTCGCTGCCGAGGAAGTGGGGCCGCGGCATGCTTCGCCGGACGGCGTGGTTCAGCACGCGATGATCAAAGTGGGCGACTCGCACATGGAGATGGGCGAAGCGCAAGGGCCGTATCAGCCCATGAAGTCGATGTTCTATCTGTATGTGCCGGATGTGGATACGGTCTATCGGAAGGCTCTGGCAGCAGGCGCGAAGTCGCTGAACGAGCCGGCGGATCAGCCTTACGGCGATCGCGTGGGCGCGGTGACCGACGTCTTCGGCAACCAATGGTGGATCGCCACGCATGTGAAGGATGTGGCTCACTAAGCAGGCGTGCGGCGCAGCTCACGCTTCTGCCCGTCTTAAGTTTGTCATCCTGAGGCCCGCGTTTTTTTGCGGGCCGAGGGACCTATGCAATCTGCGTCGAGCTGCATAAATCGTTCGCTTCGCTCAGGAGGACAACGGGGTAGCGGATGGCGTATGTCGGACCGCCCTGAAACATGCAACACAATCCACGGCAAATGAGAGAGATCCGTCTGGGGCGACTATGGTTTCGACAGAAGCTCGATCGCCTTCAGAATTTTCAGCGTCATCTTGCTCTGAACCATGGCAAGTGCCATCGCAACGTAAACCATCCCGAAAAAGAGTACAAGCACAGCGAACAAGATCAGCTTCCGTACGTCGGTCGCCGGATTCGCGCCGAGGTAAGCTAGCCAAACAAACATGCCCACCATCACACAGACCAGAATGACAAATGCGATGGTCTGGCGTTTCCTTATGCCGTCTACCTCGTCCAAAGACTTGCGCAAAATGTCGTCCGTTTCTTGAGGCATTTAGACACTCCTTGTCCTGGCTAGTTGTTTTCGAAGGGCTGTCAAACCATAGGCCAGGCGTGATTTGACAGTACCCACTGGAATTTCAAGGATCGCTGCCACTTCCTGAAGGGACAGCTCTTCCTGAAAATGGAGGACCAAAACTGCGCGACTCGCCGGCGAAATACCGTCCGAATCCAACAGGTGGTGCAAGAGCTCAGCCGGCGGGCGTACATCCGGAGCGGGGATTTCTTCGAGCATGAAGTCCTCGGGTAGCGGTTCGGGCCAGCGTTTTTGCTTTTTCAAATGCCGGAATGCAGCCCGGCTGGCGATCCGATAGGCCCACGCTCGAAACACCTCAGGGTTATTCAGCCAGGCGAGCTTCCGACAGACGATGACGAGGACATCTTGCAGAACATCGTCGGCCCCCGAGGAGCCAACCAAACTGCGGGCGTAACGGTGTAATGGACCTTGGATACTGCGCAGTAGAAGCTCAAGGGTTTCACGATCATCGCACTGTGCCCGCAGGACCCACTGCGCCTCTTATGTAGAAGTCGTCACTCGGGCCTTTCATCGGTTAGAGACTCCCATTAGGCGGAGAGTTCGGAAGCACCCGAAAACATTTTGCCATGAATCGAGTAAGCACCTTCTTGGGCTACGTCCTGTGTAGTGAGTGGGGGCGTTCGGATTTCCCCAGCCGAGTAGCTATCCCCCGCCCTGTTTGACCCTCCTGAATCCCTCCCATAAACTGAAAGATTGAGTTCTTCTACAGGTTCCACATTATGGCTGACAGCATTCATGTGAAGCTCCCGGACGGGAGTGTCAAGGAAGTTCCCAAGGGCACGACTGCGCTCGATATTGCGAAGTCGATTGGCCAGCGGCTGGCGGATGCGGCGCTGGCTGCGAAGAGTAACGGCGATTTGATCGATCTGACTCGGCCACTCGAGAAGGACACCGACCTGCGCCTGCTCACCGAAAAAGATCCTGAGGCGCTGGAGGTCTTCCGGCATTCGTCGGCACATCTGTTGGCGGCGGCTGTGCTGGAGCTTTTTCCTGAGACCAAGCTGGGTCACGGTCCCGCGACCGAGAACGGATTTTTTTACGACTTCTACCGGCCTACTCCGTTTACGACCGAGGACTTGGAAAAGATCGAAAAGAAGATGCAGGAACTGGTGCAGCAGAATCTGCCCTACGCGCGCGAGTTTCTGCCGCGTGACCAGGGGCTGGCGGAATTCAAAAAAGAAGGCGATTTCATGAAGTGCCATTTCATCGAGCAATTCACCAAGCACGATGAAAAGATTTCGATTTACCGCACCGGAAAGTTCATTGATTTCTGCCGCGGGCCGCACATTCCGTCGACGGGGAAGATCAAGGCGTTCAAGCTGTTCAATATTGCCGGCGCTTACTGGCTGGGGGACGAAAAAAATACGCAGCTGCAGCGCATCTACGGGACTTCATTCTTTTCGAAGAAAGACCTCGACGATTATTTGAAGCACCTGGAAGAGACCAAGAAGCGCGACCACCGCGTAATTGGCCAGCAGCTGGATCTGTTTTCGATTCAGGAGCTGGCCGGGCCGGGGCTGATTTTCTGGCATCCCAAGGGCGGGATCATCCGCAAAGAGATGGAAGACTGGATGCGCGAGCAGTACATCAAGCGGGGATATTCGCTGGTCTACACGCCGCATGTGGCGCGGCGGCAGCTGTTCTACACCTCGGGGCACGAAGGCTACTATTCGCAGAATATGTTCGACGCCATGGAACTCGACGACGCCGAATACCGGCTGAAGCCGATGAACTGTCCGGGGCACATTCTGATTTATAAGGATTCGCTGAAGTCGTATCGCGATCTGCCGGTGCGACTGGGGGAGTTGGGCACGGTTTATAGGTACGAGCGTTCTGGTGTGATGCACGGGTTATTGCGGGTTAGGGGTTTTACCCAGGATGACTCGCACATCTTCTGCACGCCCGAGCAGGTCGAAGGTGAGATTACCGGGTGCCTGCTTTTCGCGCTGGATGTGCTGAAGGATTTTGGCTTTGACAAGTTCCAGACTGAGCTTTCCACCTGGAATCCCGAAGACCGCAAGAATTTTGTGGGCAGCGAAGAGCAATGGATCCATGCGACCGAGTCGCTTGAAAAGGTGCTGAAAGCGCAGAACATCGAGTATAAGACGATTCCCGGCGAAGCCGCGTTCTATGGGCCGAAGATTGATATCAAACTAGTCGATGCCATCGGACGGCTATGGCAGCTTTCTACCGTGCAGGTCGACTTCAACCTGCCGCAGCGCTTCGGTCTGGAGTATGTGGCCGAAGATGGATCGCGCAAGCAGCCGGTGATGGTGCATCGCGCGCTGTTCGGGTCAGTGGAGCGCTTCTTTGGCGTACTGATTGAGCATTATGCGGGAGCGTTTCCGGTGTGGCTGTCGCCGGTGCAAGTGGCGATGATTCCGATCAGCGAGCGGCATGCGGAGTACGCCAACAAGATTGCGGCGCAGTTGAAGGCGATCGGCGTGCGCGTGGAAGTGGATGCGCGCAACGAGAAGATGAACGCGAAGATTCGCGAGCATGCCATGCAGAAGGTGCCGTTCCTGCTCGTCGTGGGGGATAAAGAGTCTGAGGCGGGGAAGGTGAATGTGCGCACGCGCGGGAAAGAGAAGACGGAAGACATGCCGGCGGCGGAGTTCGTGGAGAAGATTCGGAAGTTGATTGCGGAGAAGAGTTCGG
>JBELAE010000172.1:0-9934 GCA_049509155.1 Candidatus Sulfotelmatobacter sp. | reverse complement strand
TCGTTATCCCCTGGTTCATCGGGAAAGTCGCCACCGCCTTCGATCACCAGCGACCCGGTCAATGCTTGTGCCGGGGCCGGTTCGCCCTCAACCGCCGCAGGTGCTATCGCAAGATCGGCAGGAGGAGCTTCCCCGCCGCCCATTTTTGCGCGCTGCTCTTTCAGAATCGCCTTGCGCGATAGCCGGATGCGGTTGCCTTCGACCGCCAGCACCTTCACCAGCACCTGGTCGCCTTCTTTCAATTCGTCGCGCACATCGGCAATGCGATGCTCCGCCACTTCGCTGATGTGCAGCAACCCGTCAGTCCCCGGCAGAATCTCGACAAATGCGCCGAAATCCGCCAGCCGCGTGACTTTCCCAAGGTAAGTCTTCCCCACCTCAGCCGTAGCGCAGATGTCACCAATAATCTGCAGCGCCTTCGCCGCCGATTCCTGATCGCTCGACGCGACTTTCACCAGCCCGGAATCTTCCACGTCGATCTTCACTCCGGTCTGCTCGACGATGCTGCGAATCATCTTCCCGCCCGGCCCGATCAGATCGCGAATCTTGTCGACCGGAATCTGTACGGTGTAGAAGCGCGGCGCGTAATCGGAAATCTTTTCGCGCCCCGTCGTAATCACTTCCTCCATCTTGCCGAGGATGTGCAGCCGTCCCCGCTGCGCCTGCTCCAGCGCTTCACGCATGATCTTCGAAGTAATGCCCGCAACTTTAATATCCATCTGCAGCGCGGTAATGCCATCTTTTGTTCCGGCAACCTTAAAGTCCATGTCGCCGTAATGATCTTCCGCGCCCGCAATGTCGGTCAGGATGGCGTAATCCTCGCCTTCCTTCACCAGCCCCATCGCAACTCCGGCCACCGGAGCCTTGAGCGGAACCCCCGCATCCATCAGCGCAATCGAAGCCCCGCAAACCGTGGCCATCGACGATGACCCATTCGATTCCAGAATGTCCGAAACCACGCGCATGGCATAAGGCCACTTCTCTTCCGTCGGCAGCACCGCCGAAATCGCCCGCTCCGCCAGTGCTCCGTGCCCAATCTCTCGCCGACCAGCGCCACGCATAAACCCAACTTCTCCAACCGAAAACGGCGGGAAGTTATAGTGCAGCATGAAGCGCTTCTTGGATTCGCCTTGGAAGCCTTCGAGGCGCTGCATGTCGTCGCTGGTGCCCAGGGTGGCTGTAACCAGCGCCTGGGTTTCGCCGCGGGTGAAGATGGCGCTCCCGTGAGTCCTCGGTAACACCCCGGCTTCAATCCAAATCTCGCGAACTTCATCAAACGCGCGCGCATCCGGCCGCCGCTTCTGGTTGATGACCTGCTCGCGGAAAATCCGCTCGCGCAGCGCTTCGTAATAGTGGTCGAGTTTCTTCTTGGCTGCGTCCTTGGCGGCGGCGTCGCCGTCGGGCAGCGCTGCAGCCAATTTCTTCTTGATGTCCTTAACCAGCGTGTAGCTTTCCGCTTTGGGATGCTTCTTAGTGTCAAGAGCATCGGCCAGTTCGGCCCCGATCCGGCCCCGCAGGTCGTTGTAGTACGCGTCATCGAACTTCGGCGGCTCGACCGCGCGCTTAGCCTTGCCCACCTTGGCGCGAAGATCGTTGATCGCCGAGCAGATCTTCTTGATCTCAGTGTGGCCGAACTCGATCGCGTCGAGAACGGTATCTTCCTTAACTTCCTTAGCGCCCGACTCAATCATCACTATGCCGTCAGAAGTTCCGACCACCATGATGTTGACCAGGCTCTCCCGCATCTCGTCATACGTAGGATTCACGATGAACTGCCCGCTGATCAGCCCAACCCGCACCGCCCCAATAGGCCCAAGAAACGGAATGTCAGAAAGCGTGAGCGCACAAGAAGCCGCGTTGATGCCCAGCACGTCAGGATCATTGCTGGCGTCAGCGGACAACACGAAGGCGATAATCTGCGTCTCGCACTTAAATCCCTCGGCGAACATCGGACGCACCGGACGGTCAATCTGCCGGCTGGTAAGCACTTCGCGCTCGCTCATGCGCCCTTCACGCTTGATGAACCCGCCGGGAAATCGTCCGCCGGCATAGGTATATTCGCGGTAATCAACGGTGAGAGGAAAGAAATCGATGCCTTCGCGCGGATCGGCGTTGGCGGTGGCAGTGGCGAGCACAACGTTTTCGCCGAGGCGGACCACAGCCGCGCCTCCGGCCTGCTTGGCGAGCTTTCCGGTTTCAAATGAAATTTCTTTGCCGCCGGCGAGATGCACGGTAACGCTAGTTGCTTCTGGTTTCATAATTCATTCCTTTTGGAAAGACAGCTTCTGGCTCCTAGCTCTTGGCCACCAGTCTTCTGGCTACCAGCTGTGGCTAGGTGCGAACGGTGTTCGCGCAGGTGGGTGAAAAACAGAGTTGACTCCTCGAAGCGGACCGATAGCGTCCCCATCCGCGGCGTGAAGCCACGGTGAGTCGATAAGGGATTCGCTAGAAAACGCACGTGTGGAGATTTCCTCGATGCTGGACCGTCTCTCCAGAGACGGATTTCCAGAAATAGCCCGGACTTTTCGGGTGGCCCATTCCAACGGCGCGCCTTTTGCGACGTTAGAGTGGGGATTTCCCCGGGCAGCAATTACTTGCGGATGCCGAGTTTCGTAATCACGGTTTTATACCGCTCGGAATCGTATTTCTTCAGGTAGTCGAGCAAGCTACGCCGCTTGCTGACCAGCATGAGCAGGCCGCGGCGCGAGCCGTGGTCTTTCTGGTGCGTCTTGAAGTGCTCCGTCAATTGGCCAATGCGTTCGCTAAGCAACGCGATCTGCACTTCAGGGCTGCCGGTATCGCTCGGATGCGTGCCGTATTGGTCGATGAGGGATTTCTTGTGCTCTCTGGCTAACACTTGCCTGGTGCACTCCTGTCTTTTAATCGTTTGTCTATGTGACGTTTACAGAGTATCACGCGGAGTGAAGGAGCGTAAAGGCAGAGACGCGCAGTGCCCTACGGTTTCTTCCGCTTCGCTTCCTGCACGCGATAGGCCAGCAGGCTCAGGAACGAAATGTACTCTATGGCCCTTTGGTCAGGGCCTTCAGGAAATGAGTGACCTCCGGGATTTCGGATGCCGAGTACCGCGCCCTCGAACAGGTGCATCATTCCGAGTTGCTCGTCTTCGTCCGTCTTATCCCCGAGGTCGTTAAACGCGAGAATGGGAGAGTTCTTTGAGAATACCGTCGTCATGAGCGACGCGCCGTCTAGGTCGTGGCGGCCCGAGCGCTCCTTCACATAGTTCACCAACGACTTCGCTGCCGCGAAAACTGCGTCCCATGGGTAGCCGTCAAGGAACCTATCCCTAGCGACCTCGCGAATACGAGGATGGAGGTTCAGGCGGTCGAAATATGTCGATGGGGCCGACGTCTCCCCTGTAACCATGTCTGCCCGCTTCTCCCGGAGCCTTCCGATCAGGCCATCCAGGATGGCTATGGCTTGAATCACACCGCGTGTCTCTCCTTCTATGAGGGCGGCATTCGACATGTCGACGAACATTGGGCCGGCCCAAAGCTCGAGATGTGAGTGCTCCTTGAACTCCGGCGAGTTGGTACCAAAAGCTTCCCGGATCGCCGCGCGAACGTTACTTGTCGCGACAGTATCGGCGCCGTTTTGAGTCAACACAGCGGTCGGCACATTCAGGTTTCTCAGTTCCTGTATCCGCCGTTCTAGCTTCTTAACGGCAAGATCAATCTCCTCGGCTGACCCGAACTGACGTTCTTCCAGAGGCGGCGGGGCCTGAAATCTCTTAGCCATAAAGGACTCCTGGGTGGTAGGGCAGGGATTTCACTGCCCTCTTTATGCCATTGTGGGACCATCTTAACTTGCGGCTCCGGGGTAGGAGCAGTCCTATTTAATGGGGGATTGTTTTCTCTTCCAAGCTCTGCACTCCGTCCCGGAAATTTCGCCCTTCTCATACAAAAGCTTCATAAAGCTCCGCGCATTCTTAATTTCCAACAACGAGTAGATGGAATGCACGAGATACGTCACGTTTCCCACCGTCCGCCGCGTGAACAGGTCTTTCTTAAAGAGATGCGCGTGAACCCCATTTCTCACTTCACGCACTTCATGGAGGCATTCTTTGAGGGGTATTGATTGTACTTTCTTCCAGTAGCGAAGTCCGTCATGGGGAATCCAGTGTCGAGCAAATGCTCGGTTAATCAAACCGTGAAGTTGTTTGCAGCGATCCTTCGGCCTCCTAGTTTCGACAAAGTCGAAGATTCGCAGCAGGGCTTCCAGCTCGCAGACCCGCGCCACTAGCGCAGCGAAATAGGCCCGCGCCTTCTGGCATCTCTGAGCCTCCCTGCAATAGAAACGCGCCGCGTCCCAGAGCTTGTTTTGACTGATCCGCTTTGTCTTTGGTCTCCGCCGCACTCGCGCCCCTCACGCGACTAGTGTGTCTCAAGAATCGAGGCAACGGCGAAAAATCTTTCGAGCCGAGCCGGATTGCCGGGTGCCGACTCCCCATGCCCTTAGGTTTCCATTCTGTCGTCCCTCCGGGACTTAGTTCCTCATTTCCTAACGCTACCCAGGACTTACGTCCTGGGCTATCTTATGTCGCCCTCCGGGGCTGTGTCGGATGCGTGGGCCAGCGTCCTAATTGACTCCTTGACCTGTCTCCGTCCCTCTCATACCATCACGGGAGAGGGCAGCCAGCGTGAACTTCAAGATCGAATTCGACCGCGAAGAGGACGGGCGCTGGATCGCCGAGATCGCGGAGCTTCCCGGCGTATTGGCCTACGGCGCAACCAGAGATGAGGCCGAGGCCGCCGTGGAAGCTCTTGCCCTGCGCGTGATTGCCGACCAGATCGAGAACGAGAAGGTCGGACAGAAATCCATCAGCTTCGCCACCACGTGAGCCAATGGCCGAGTTCGAAGGGCAGCCGCGTGTATCGCGCGCTGCTACGGATCGGCTGGTCGCCCAAGACCCTTAAGGGTTCTTCCCACATTACATTGCAGAGAGCCGGCTATCCGAACTACGTCTGGGCTTTTCACGACAACGTGGAAATTGGCCCAAAGATGCTCGCCCGCATCGCCAAGCATACTGGATTGAAGCCCCAGGATTTGTAGAACCGACACCTCACGCCCGCCGAAGCTCGTCCAGCATGCGCTCTCGCAGGATGCGGTTGGCGCGGGTCTGGTAGCCCTTGCCCGCCTTCTTCAGCCAGGCGACCACGTCGGCGTCGAGGCGCATGGAGACGGCCCGTTTCACGGGACGATAGAAGCGCCCGCGCACCGCGTCTGGCATCCTCCATGCGGAGGGTGGCAGCTCCGGAATGTCGGAAGTGTCAATCTGATCGTCAGATCTGGCCGCCACCGCCGCCAGTTCCCTCTTTTGCTTCGCAATCAAATCCTTGCCCGCCCGTCTTGCTTTGATTGTGGCTGCTCCCATTCCACCTGCCTTGCGGATAGATGCTCTGTTCACCGCCGTCACCTGTCAAGCAATAAATAATCCCCCGCCCGTAACCCCTTCTCCTGAAAGCTAATAAGGACCGCCTCCCCGCCCAGCCAACCACCCTGAAACTGATAAAATAGATCTAGTCGTGTTCAGCCCAGCGCAGTCCCGGCAGTCAGTCGAAGTTCCGTCCCGCGCCCCAGCACGTAACCCCTTATTCCGCCGTATTTTACCCGTAACCCCTTTGCTCTCAAGATTTTGCCGGGAACACCCCATACCAGTTCGCGCTAACCCCATGCATCCAGAGATTTTAGCCAAAAGTATGGGGGGGAGGGGGGGGTATCTCTCCGGAAGCCAGCTCCCCGGACAGCTTCGCCGCGAAAAACCAAATTCCAGCCCGCCGTTATGTTAACTACGTTACAGTTCCACCGAGTTTCCCCTACCAGATTCACCCTACTGTAGGAACCTTCCCGATAAATTAACCTCCCTCCGTCCCCAAATTTAAGGGATATGACTCATGGCCGGACGGAGCGCCGAGGAGCTACGGGAGGAACTGGGGCGCCTCATGGAGGAGCAGATGGAGAGTTTGAAAAAGCAGACTTTTCTCGGACTGGACAAGGTCGAACTGCACCGGCAAGAAGAGCGGCTCAAACGCATTCGCGAAGTGTCCGCCGACTTTCTCGCGGCTTTGAAAAGAGAAAGCCAGTAGCTGCTTACATCGATCACTGCCAACGATTGGAAGGAGAGCACATGTCTGAAAAGCCGAACGTGACGTTGCCCGGCAAAGTGGAACACATTATTAAATCAGTGCATCCCAGCGAGCCGGACAAGGCGCAGATCGCAGTCGAGGGAGCCGATGATCTGTACAAGGAAATCCGCATCGAAAACACTCTGACCGACGAAAACGGACACACTGTGCGTCTGAAGAAAGGCGCCGAAGTTGAAGTGACGGTTGAAGTCGACAAGAGCGCGACCGTCCCAGTCAGCAGCGCCGGCGATTAAGTTCGCGGAGAGCTAGCGATGCGGATCGAATTCCAGCCGCACGGTCAGCACTTCCTCGGAGGCGGCTGGAGCGTAGCGCCACTGCTTGATGGCTTTCATAGTGGACTGGCCGAGAATCGGGCTTCCGCCCAGCAGCTTGGTGCTCTTTACCACTCCGTTGGGCGCGACCACGACCTCTACTCGGACGACTCCGCCAATGTAGAGCCGCTTTAAGGCGTCTGGATATTCTGGCTCGATGCGGGTAATCATTTTTCTCTCTGGAGAGTTTTGATCGGCAGACTGCGCTGCCGACAAAGGCATCGAGCTCAGAGGCACGGACATCACCAGCAGGCCAAATGCGGCAACCAGCCTGCGCCTACGATTGGTGAGCCTGTTTAGAGTGCTAGTCTCGCGGATTGTCCCGCTAATGTTCAGGCCGTTCACCGCTTGTTGTTTCAATCCGCGTTGCGCTCCAAATTTCGGCATGACTCGAGTTCCTCGCGATCCAGTTACGGCGGCTACGGCAGTTCCATACTCAACTGGTAAACCTCTTGCGTGCTGCGGTCGCGAACGAACATCCAGGAACCGTCGACGGTGCGGCCGATCCAGGGGCCCAGGGCGCCGGGGTATCGGTCGAGGGCGGCCAACACAACGGAGAGTTCGGGGTGATTTTCGCCGACCTTCACGCGGCGAATCGATTCATCGCCGTTGACCAGATCGTCGAAGTAAATGTATTGGCTGTCCTTGGACCAGACTGGATAGCTTACCGAACCGGCGGTCTCGACCAGCCAGTTTGACCACTTCTGGGTTTGGAAGTCGAAGAGCTTCAGGGTGGTGTTGTCCGGGGAGAGCGCGGCGATATAGCGGCCATCGGGCGACCAGCGCGGGCTAAACAGACCGTCCGAGCCGGGAATGGTTTCGATGTTGCGGGTCTTAAAGTCGAGAATGCGAATGCTGAGGCCTCCGGCGGACTGGCGGAAATCTCCGAACATGAGGCGGGAGCCGTCGGCGGACCAGTTGGCGTCGATCTGGCCGCCACTCTCGCTGATGACCTCTTGGGAAGTTCCACCCGCCGCGGGGACGAGAAACAGCTTCCAGGATTGGCCTGGCGACATGCTGACGTAGGCGATTTGCTTTCCGTCGGGCGACCAGACCGGTAAGGCGCAGCGGTCGGGCGCCGAGGTCAGTTGCAGCCGGTCGCTGCCGTTGGCTCGGCTGCGCCACAAGGTCCCTTCGGGAATTGCAACGTAGGTGATCCACTTGCCATCGGGTGAAAACGCAAGGTCGGTCGCCGAGACGCCCGGAATTACCGGAATGAACTTCTTGCTGGCCCGGTCGTATTTCACGACCTCACCCTGGGGCTGAACTCCGATCGCCCAAAGCTTTTTATCTGGCCCGTTATTGTCCGGGTTTTTGTCTCGGGCGTTTTTTTCTCGAGGCAGCGATGCGTTTCCGAATGACATGGGGCCGCTGGTCAGTTGAACGAGTTCTGAGGTTTTGAAATCCGCCCCCGGCGGCGAGTCGGGCAATGCCCAGAGCTCGGTCACTATCGTCGCCGTGTTGGGGACGGTCTGCTGTGCCTGAAAAACGTAGTAGCGGCCGTCGGCGGTCCAACTGCCACAGCAGGCAGTGGAGGCATGCTGCCAGTTCGCCAGCAGAGGATGCGGGCTTGATCCATCCTGCTTTACTTCCCACAGCGAGGTCGTGTTCTGGGCCGTGTCACTCACGGTGAAGCGGATGCGTTGACCGTCCGGGGAAAAGTGCGGGCCGAATACCGTTCCGTTTGCGGTGAACACAGCGTGCGCCTGCGCGCCGTTTGCTCCGGCCACGAAGAGTGTTGAGCCTTTGCTGAAGACAAGCTGCCGGCCATCGGCGGACCAGGCCGCATCGCGGCCGGTCAGATCTCCGACGCGCTGCGCAGATCCGGCGGCGACGGGCAGAGTCCAGAATTCGTCGTAGCTTGACCCACCGGAGCTTGACCCGGCGCTCGATCCGCTCTGCATCGGCGCGACCAGAAGCTTGCTGTGATCAGGCGAGAGGTCAAGCGCCTGGAGATTTGAGAATGGACTGGAAACCAGCGATCGATCGGAGCCGGGCAGCGAGACTTTGGCGATTACGCGATTGGCGGTCGGAGACTCGGTAACGAAAAGCTGCGAGTCGTCCGCCAGCAAATTGGTTTTGCGAAATCCGTCATGGGTGATTTGAGCGATGGAAGTGACTCTGGGCGAAGCCGCCGACTCCGCTCCCCGCGCGCGGCTGCCGGGAAGCAGACCGGCTGCGGCGAGCGTTCCAGCGACCGCCGCAATTGCAAGCAACACGGGAGTCTTGAAGGTTAGTACTTTATAAGATGGACCGATCATGCGGGAATGTTAGCAAGGGGGATATTGCGAACATGAGCAATAACGTCAGGGATGGATTACGACGGTAATCGGCTCGGACACCCTTAGACCCACAGAGGAGTGCGTTCGGTATTGGCCTTTGGTCCGCCGATCTGGCGCGGGGCTGGCTTTTAGTGGTGCGGGTTGCGCGGGCGAGTCACCCGCGCCCACATGGGCATTACAGGCATCCGAAATATTTCGGGACGGCATGCTAGGCAGGAATTGTTCAAATAATAGTCACCTAGGACCGCGGAATTCACGGGCGATTTATCAAATAGGGCGTATGATCTGTACAGATGCCATATATTTCGGAACATCTCACCAGCCTTCGCCAGGAAATCGCTGATTTGCGCGACCTGAACGCCCGCCTGTCGGAAAAGGGCGGCCACACTGCGGTCGATCAGACTGCTCTCGAGCTGCGCACCAACCGGCTGCGCGAGATCAAACAGGAATTGTCGAAGATCCTCAACCGTCCCGACGATCCCAAGGTTTGGTGGGAGCGATCGCGAAGGCCGCCGCAACCGGCCTAAAGCGGCAACGGAATCCTGGCGGCCCACGTTTCGGATGTCTCGAAGCGTGGGCCGTCTTTTTTTGTCGTTATCGGTTTATAGCCCGGACTGCCGAAAACAGGCGCTGAAGCACTGGTTCATTTTCGATGGCTTGGCTTCAACGGCTTAGCGGCACGAGTGGAACTTGTGCCCTTCCCTTTCGTGACGAATTCCGAGTTTTTCCTCAGTCTCTGAACTCATAGTCTTCCCGAGACGAGCGAGCCGACCTGTCAGACTCCGAGCCTCGCGGCGAGCGCTTCGAGAGCGGCAGCGATGCCGTCGGTGCTGGTGAGGCCGCCTTGCGCCAGATCCTTGCTGCCGCCGCCGCGCCCGCCCAGCTTCGTCATAGTCTCTTTCATGAGCCCGCCCATGTCGAAGGGCTGGCCTGCGGACTGCGCGAATACGAGTGACGGTTGCGGCGAAGTCGAGGCCAGCAGGGCGACGGCGCTGGGAGAAAGCCGGGTGAGTTTCTGAGCCAGCAATTTCACGAAGTTTATTTCGCGATCCGCGAGCGATTGCACTACGATCTTGCGGCCTTTGATTTCAGGGGTCTCGGCTAGCAGCGCGGCGGCCTGGGCTGCGGCCAGTTCTTCCTGCGAACGCTCCCATTGCTTGCGCCATGAGCGGAGTTC
>JBELAE010000171.1:0-9942 GCA_049509155.1 Candidatus Sulfotelmatobacter sp. | reverse complement strand
CCATCGAACCGTCGCCCAGAAATACTTCCGCTTCCACCGTAGGATTGCCCCGTGAGTCCAAAACTTCCCGTGCATGAATGGCTGCAATATTTGACATAGATCGATTCATCCTTTGAATTAGAGATTATGTGATTGGAGATTATGAAGACAGCGCCATCTCTCCCGCGAAACCTATGATTATATCGGATGACCGAAAATGGACTGTGATGTCCGACACACTCGTCGGCACACGATTTCCGTCCTCGGGATCGTCCTAACGGCATCCCCCTCCGCTCTCTTGTCTTGGCTGGTTCCCTGTCCGACTAGCGGTTGCCGTCGCCCTCCGCCTGGACTACAGTGAATAGAACGCTTTCGGATTCCGGGAGGTCCCCCCCAATGAATCAGAAGAATCAGAAGAATAAGACGAAATGGATCGTTCTGCCCTGCCTGCTGCTGGCATCGCTATCGCTGTTGTCGGCCCAGACCAGTTCGCCCCAAGCCACTTCGACTCAGGCGGCGTTGCCCCAGTCTAGCCCGACCGAAACTGATCTCCCTCCGACCAGTGTGCCCCAGGCCAGTTTGCCTGTACCCTTTGCAACCGCCGCGCCCGTGCCCGCGGGCACCGCGCTGATGGTCAGGCTCGACACAACTCTCGCCACCTTCAGCAACCGGGTCGGCGATCCCTTTCAGGGAAAAGTCACGCAAGCAGTCGTCGTTAACGGCAGCACTTTGATTCCCGTGGGAGCGACCGTAGAAGGCCGAGTGACCAAAGTGACTGAGCCCCGCCGGATCGCGGGTAAGCCCACGCTGGGCATTCTCGCCGAAGCTGTGATTTTGCCCACCGGAGAGCGCCACTTCCTTGACGCCACTTTGGTCGACACCGACATTAAGGGCACCGACGTCAATCAAGAGGGCCAGTTCAAAGGATTCGGCCACGATCGCCGCGACCAACTCGAAGTCGGCGGCGGCGCCGCAGGCGGCATGCTCATCGGCGGCCTGATCGGCGGAGGCCCGGGCATTCTGATTGGCGGCGCCGTGGGCGCAACCTCCACCACCGCGCACTGGCTGGCCAAGCACCGTTCCGCCATCCTCCCCGCCGGCACCGAACTCACGCTGGAGTTAAACCGCCCGATGGCGATGGGGACTGTAGTCGCGAACAGCGGCAGCAAATAGAGCGGAGCTTCACCAGAAATTCCCTTTCAACGCCGGACAGCGTAAGCTGCCGGCGTTTTTCGTTTGTTGCTGATCTTGTGGGAGAATAAGCGCAAGCGAATCAGGCTGGACGTTCCGGACAAGCTTTACTCGAAGCTGGCGAGGAAGGCGCGCCAGCGGGGCATCACCGCCGACAATCTGATAGTCCGGTCGGTTCAAACGTTGATCGACAACGAAAAGAAATCGGGAAGACGCAAAGCGCCTGTGATCGACTCTGAAAAACCGGGGTCGTTGCACCTCGATAATGCGAAAATCTTCGAACTCATCCACTTCCTGTAAACAGTCGAACGCCCTCATGCCCCGAAAATCAAATCCCCCTCGCTCAACACCTGCAGCTCGATCCATCCTTCCAGCGGCAACGAATCCACCGGCAGCCGGTTCTGCCACAGGCTGAAGCGAAGACGCAGCTTACTGGTGGCCGCAACGGCAACTGCACCCTTGCGCTCAGGTGTTCGTTCCGATGCGTTCGCGCCTTCCCCCGCGGCCGCGCTCGGAGTCGCCAGCAGCCACGTCAGAGGCAGCTTGAATTCAAAATTCCGTAGCAGCGCCAGCTTCACGCGATCGTCCGGTTGCATCGACGACGCCTTCACCTTCTCTTCCGACCCGTCCTCTATCTTCCACGCCCCCAGCTTGCGCTCATGCACCGAGGCCTCAACCCGCAGCAGGCGCCGCGCACGCGGCTCGCCGCTGGCCCACGACTCCAGGTTCACCACCAGATCGAAGTCTTCCTCGGGAACGTTGCCCGTGAAATCCAGCCGTCCATACACGTGAGTGGAATCAATCCCGGCATACACCGAATCCAGCAAAAACTGTTTGCCGTGCATCGCACCGGCCCGATGATCGGCGGTATAGATGGCCGCGCCCATCCACTCGAAGTAACGGACCTTGTCGCCCGCCACGCGCGGATGTATGTACGCCGTCTGCGGCACGAACGACGGACGCACCTCCGCCCCGGTAATCGGCTGCGCCAGATAATCCGGCGGAACCGCTCCCAGCGCCTGATACACGTTCGAAAGATGCTTGCGGTACAGCTCGTCAAAATCGCTGTCATTGGCCGAATGATGCTCCGGCCCGTACCACCAGTTCCAGTCGCTGCCCTCGGCAATCAGAATTTCTTCGAACGCGAGTTTGCGCTGCGCCTCGGTCGCCCGCGCCGCATTCTGCGCGTAAAACTCGCGCGCGTGGTGCAGATAATCCCAGGCACGATTATCTTCCGGCGCGCCAATCCACACATTGAAGTTGGCGTTGATCCACGACCCCGGCACCAGCGACGTGAGCTTGCCAAAATCTTTGTGGCGCGCAATGGCCTCAGAAATCGTGACTGCCTCCACGCCCGGCTCGCGCTGCAGCCCATCGTAAAAGCGCCGCAGGAATTCCCGCCCCGACTTGGGGTAATATTCCCACGCATTCTCGCCGTCGAGAATAATCGACACCACCGCGTCGTGCCCCTTGGCCAGCACCGGCCGCGCCGCTTCCTTGATGTTGCCAATCAAATGCTGCGCCGCATCCGCGGGTTGCATCCCGGAGTACACAAACCCGATCAGATCGGAAATCGTGTGATCGCGAAACACCAGGTGCATCGCCGCCGAGCCGTTCTCGTAGCGATGAATGTTGTAGAGTTTCTCTCCCAGATGCGCCGGCAACCGCCCGGTATTGTCGCGCCCGAAGAACGTGCCCAGACTCCGGCCCAGCACTTCTTCGTCGGTAGCCATCCACTGAATGCCGAGGCTGTGCGCAATCGCCAGCACCTCCTCGGAGACGCTGCCCTCCGACGGCCAGACTCCTTTAGGACGAATGCCGAAGACTTTCTCGTGCAGATCGAGCCCACGAGCAAGTTGCTCGCGCGCGTCCTCCGGATGCCGAAACCGGTTATGCGGCAGCGGCAATCCCGGCGACGACACCGCCCCCGCATTCGTATCGCACACCAGCGGCAAAATCGGATGATAAAACGGCGTAGCCGAGAGTTCGATTGACCCTTTCTTGGCCGCCTCGGCGTGTGCCGGAAGCACTCTGCCCATCAGCTCTTTCTCGCACGCGATCACAAACTTCTGATCGTCGAGCGAATAGCCGTGCCCCTTCGCCACGAGCGCAGCAATGTCCTTCTCTTCCAGAAAGAACTCGTCAAACCACGCCAGCTGCGACAGGACCTGCAGGTCGGTAAAGTCCTGCGCTTGAAAATAACGCTCCGCGCGTTCCGGATGGTCGCCGTGATCTCGAAACCTCTCCCACAATTCCCGGTAGCGCGGATAGCGCCCAATCACGTTCTGGGGATTGGCCTGAAACAAATACTGCAGCGCAAAACGGCGCTCCGCCACCGACAGATCCTTCGCCGGCGTGGCCGCCACTCGCAGAAATGGATCCTGCGCCGTCCCCGCCACATAGTCTTCAATCTGCACCATGAGCGACGGCACCAGGTTGAAGTTCTGGTGGACGTTAGGAAACTCGTCCAGCAGCTTGACCATGCCGTAATAGTCTTTCAGCGCGTGCAGCCGCGTCCACGGCAGACGATATTCGCCCGTGACCAGATCCTTGTAAAACGGCTGGTGCTGATGCCAAAGAAGAATGACGCGCAAAGCAGGCATGGCTGGAACAGTCAGTCTAGCATGTGCATTTTCTGGAACGACGCACGAATGGCTGCTGCTTTCGGAAGGCTTGATACCCAGCCGGTCCCTTCTTCCGGTAAACTAAGGCGCACCCACATTCCGCCCAGCCCATGAGCCCCGAACCCACCCTCGCCGACCCCCAGTTCCTCACCGACCAGGATCTCTACCTCTTCAACGAGGGCAGCAACTACCGCATGCACGAAAAGATGGGAGCCCACCTCGTCACCCACGATGGCGAAGCCGGAGCAGTCTTCAGCGTATGGGCGCCAAATGCTCGTTCAGTGTCGGTCGTAGGCAGCTTCAACGAATGGGATACCAAATCGAATCGCCTCAGCCCGCGCGGCTCGTCGGGCATCTGGGAAGGCTTCATCCCCGGCGTGACCAAAGGCGCGCTGTACAAATTCCACATCGAATCGCGGCAGCACGGTTATCGCGTCGACAAAGCCGACCCGCTCGGCCTACTGCACGAAAAGCCGCCGCGCACCGCATCCGTCGTCTGGGATCTCCACTACCAGTGGAATGACCACGACTGGATGCAGAAGCGCGCCGCCCGCAATTCGCTGCGCGCGCCCCAGTCGATATACGAAGTGCATCTCGGCTCGTGGATGCGCGTCCCGGAAGAGCACAACCGTTCTCTCACCTACCGCGAAACCGCACCGCGCCTGGCCGAATACGTCGGCCAGTTGGGTTTCACCCACGTCGAGTTCCTGCCTGTGATGGAGCATCCCTTCTACGGTTCCTGGGGCTATCAAACCACCGGCTACTTCGCGCCCACCTCGCGTTTCGGCACGCCGCAGGATTTTATGTACCTGGTCGACTACCTGCACCAGCACAACATCGGCGTGATTCTCGACTGGGTGCCGTCGCACTTCCCTTCCGACGCGCACGGCCTCGCCTACTTCGACGGCACGCATCTCTACGAGCATGCCGACTCCCGCCAGGGATTCCATCCCGACTGGAAGACGCACATCTTCAACTACGGCCGTCCTGAAGTGCGCAGCTTTCTAATGTCGAGCGCCATGTTCTGGCTCGACAAATATCACGTCGACGGACTGCGCGTGGATGCCGTCGCTTCCATGCTCTATCTCGACTACTCGCGCAAGCAGGGCGAATGGATCCCCAACAAGTACGGCGGCCGCGAGAACCTGGAGGCCATCGACTTCCTCCGCCGCTTCAATCAGGAAGCCTACGGGCAGCATCCCGAAATTCAAACCACCGCCGAGGAATCCACTTCCTGGCCCATGGTTTCAAAGCCCGTCTACATCGGCGGTCTGGGCTTCGGAATGAAGTGGGACATGGGATGGATGCACGACACGCTCCGCTATTTTCAGAACGATCCCATCCATCGCAAGTATCACCACAACGATCTGACTTTCCGCATGCTGTATTCGTTCCAGGAAAATTTCGTGCTGCCGCTCTCGCACGACGAAGTCGTTCACGGCAAGGGCTCGCTGATCGGCAAGATGCCCGGCGACGAATGGCAGCGCTTCGCCAACCTGCGCCTGCTGTTCGCCTACATGTACGCGCAGTCGGGCAAGAAGCTGATGTTCATGGGCTGCGAATTCGGCCAGGTGCGCGAGTGGGCCCACGACTCCAGCCTCGATTGGGATGTCCTGCAATATCAGGTCCATCGCGGCGTGCAGGCCTGGATGGAACAGTTGAACCGCTTCTATCGCAGCGAGCCGGCGATGCATGTGCTCGATAACGATCCCGCCGGCTTCGAGTGGGTCGACGCCAACGACAACGCCACCAGCACAATTTCGCTGCTACGAAAAAGCGGGTCGCCCCAAGATACGGTATTGGTGGTCTGCAACTTCACCCCCGTGCCCCGCATGGAATACCGCGTCGGCGTCCCCCACGGCGGCTACTGGCGCGAAATGCTCAACAGCGACGCCCGCGAATACGCCGGCAGCGGCCTCGGCAACCTAGGCGGCGTGCAAGCCGAAGAAATCCCCACCCACGGCAGGCCATTCGCTCTAAAGCTAACCCTCCCGCCGCTAGCAGCGTTATTCTTCAAAGCACAATAAGCCCAGAACCCATGCAGCACGGCCCATGCGGCACAGCCCATGTGGCGACGGGCGCCTTCCGTCTCGCGAAGGCGAAGCCGAGCAACCCTTAAATAAACTGCAAAGGCAAAATTGCTTGCTTCCCCTCTCCCACCAAACTAGCAATCCACCATTTCCCAAACAACCACCCACCACCCGAAGCCATCAAAGGTTCGACCTTTTTCCTGAAAGCCCCTCGGAGGTCAGTCCTTTGACTTGCCATCGTGTTCTCGTCGCGATTCTGATTGCAACTTCTCTTTCCAGCATCGCCCTGGCAGCCCAGCAACCAGCGGCACCGCAGACCACCTACCAGCTGAGAGTAAAATTAGAGGGCAGTTCCACGGGAACTGTCGCTAGCAACCCCGCCGGCATTAGTTGCCCCTCCGCGTGTACAGCCTCCTTCAGTTCCGGAACCAGTGTGAAACTTACCGCAGCCGCCGCCAAAGGAGCCTACTTCGCCGGATGGTCCGGAGCCTGCAAAGGCACCGGAAGCTGCACTCTGACTATGAACGCAAATCAGTCAGCCACCGCCACGTTCAACGTCAATCAGACGGTCAACGTTCTCAATCACATTATCTTCATGGCGCAGGAGAATCGCAGCCTCGATCACTACTTCGGATCACTGCGTTCCTACTGGAAAAATAACGGCTTCGCGGATAGCTCCTTTGACGGCCTTCCCCAATTCAATCCCACCTCAGGCCTGGCTCCGCTGTACGGACCGCCGCCCACCAATCCTGGCTGCGATCCGGCGTATCCGCCGCCTGGCGAGTGCACCGACGACAGCTCGAGCCCAGAAATCACCTCGTACCAGCTGCTTACCCAGTGCATCGAGAACCCCAGTCCTTCCTGGAACGAAAGCCACGTGGATTGGGATGTCACCAATCCGGTTTCCACAACAGCAACTCTGAACGGCTTTGTCTGGACCAGCGCAACCGACGCTCGCAACAACGATCCGCCCTTCCATGACACCAACGGTATTCGCGCCATGGGCTACTACGACGATACTGACCTGAATTACTACTACTTCATGGCCTCGGATTTCAGTACCTCGGACCGATGGTTTTCCCCCGTCATGACGCGCACCCAACCGAATCGCGAATACCTGATCGCCGCGACTTCCCAAGGCTACGTTTATCCCGTCGGCACTGACCGCGGAGACGCGTACCTGCTCACCGCCACCACAATATTTCAGGAATTGCAGAACGCGGGAATCACCTGGAAGATTTACGTCAACACCGACTACACTTCCTGCGAGTCCGACCCGACGCCACAATGTATGCTGACGTTGAGTTACGTCCAGAATTTTGAGTGGGGACAGACCATCCCCACCGCATACCCCAACAACATTGCCAGCATGACCCAGTTCTTTACCGACGTGCAGAATGGCACCCTGCCTCAGGTCGCTCAGATCGAGCCCGCATCGGGGGCGGGTCTCGATGAGCATGGCTCCGATTACGACGAGTATCCCATCAACATCCAACTCGGAGCCCAGTACGTTTCGTCGATCATGAACGCCCTGATGACCAGCTCCTCGTGGAACGACTCCGCCTTCATTTTTACCTATGACGAATTCGGAGGCCTCTACGATCACGTGGCTCCGCAACCCACGGTGAGCCCGGACGGCATCGCGCCGAAAGATTTGTTACCCGGCGACGTCTGCACCGTCGTACCCGGACCCAACTGCAACTTCGTCTACACCGGCTACCGTGTGCCCCTGATCGTGGTGTCGCCGTACGCGAAAAAACATTACGTGTCGCACACCGTCATGGACACAACGGCAATCCTCAACCTGATTGAAGAGCGCTTCGGCGTAACCGCCCTGACCAACCGCGACGCAGCGCAAAAAAGCATGACCGAATTCTTCGACTTCAATTCTCCCCCGTGGATGACGCCGCCGACGCCCCCGGTGCAAAGCACCAGCGGCGCCTGTTACCTGAATCAATTGCCCTAGCGGAAGGAATTCTGGGGCACGGCACAAGGGTATAGAGTCGGGGTGCCCCATTTCTCGCGTACTTTGCGAGAAGTGGTGGAACTTAGAAAAATGGTGTGTAGTTCAGGGTGTGCGGTTTGGCTCCCAAACGAGTCAGTCATCCTGAGCGGAGCCGTTCTTCAGGCGAAGAGAAGGATCTCCCGCAGAACCGGCCTGACGCGTAAGCCAAACGGCACGACTACCGAATTCAATCCCGCCGCCACTCTCTAACCGAAGCCCTGATAATCATTCCAAAACTCAGCCCATGGCTGCCGCGGCCCGCCACAAACAAAAATGTCAGGATGATCCTCGCTCTCTTCGTTCTTCACCCCGAGAGAATTCCCGTTGTGCCCCGCCACGCGGCACGAAGTGAATAACCGATCCGCGTCCTCGCGCGACATGCCCAGCACAATCAGCACCGCCGGCGGCGTCGCCGGGTACCCGCGCAGCCACGCCGAATTGATCCCGCTGATCGGCGGCGGCAGATGATACGCCGGTCCCAGTATCTCGATTGCTCCCTGCTCGCCGTAGTTCCTCACCACCACGCCAACGTTCTGCTGTTGCTCGGGAGGCAACGAATCCCGAATCCCCGCGACAGTTTTGACCAGTTCGTCCCAACCAATCTCCTCCCGCAGATCGCCATTATTCTCCAGCGCGAACTTCATCAGCGCACCACCCGACGCCCAAGGAAGAATCATCGTGCTCATGAACATTCCCCACGCCACCAATCCAGTCAGGTACACAGCCTCCACCGCGCGCCGCGGAATCTTCGGCAGCGACGTAACCCAGCGCTCGCCCCAAACCGCGCCCATCGCCATCAGCATCGGATAAGCCCCGCCCAGGTAATACCCGCGCCCCTTGCCGACCACAAACAGCGCCAGCGGGATCAAATACATCCACGCCAGCATCCGATACCGCCGGTCACGCAAATAGCCCAGCACTCCGGCAATCCACAGCGGTGCCGCTACCAGATTCGTGCAGATCCAGAACTGATCGCGCCAAAATCCATTCGCCCGTCCCTGGCCCACGTCGCGCGCATGAATGTGTTGCAGAAAATGCAGCGAAATAAATTCATGCCGCACCTGCCATATCAAATTCGGCAAACAGATCGCGAACCCCAGCGCCATCCCGCCCCAGAACCATCCGCTCGCCAGATAGCGGCGTGCCCCCGTGAGCAAAACTCCACCCATAATCCCGCAAAGAAAAAATCCCATCGTGTACTTGGTCTGAAAACCCAAGCCGATGGTCGCGCCAATCGCCAGCCACCACCGCGGATTCTCCGTCCTCAGCAGCCGGATCATGAAATAGGCAATCAGCACCCACCACAAATTATCGAAGGTCGTATATTGAAACTCCGTCCCCTCGAACAGCGGCAGCGTCGAGAGCGCAACCGCGAGCGCAGCGGTCACCTGCGCCAGCCGCCCACCGCCCAACTCCCGCGCCATGAGCCCCGCGACCACCACGAGAATCGCCTGCGCGATCACGGAAAACAACCGCAGCCCCACAAGAGACAGGCCGAAGATCGACATCGAAATCCGCTCGACAAACGGCGTCAACGGCGGATACGGCACGAATCCCCAGTCCAGATGCCGCGCGTCGCTCAAAACCTGCAGTTCATCGCGATGAAATCCATACCGCTCGTTCGTCAGCAAATGCGCCGCGGCCACCATCGCCGCAATCCCCACCAGCGCCCAAGTATCACTCCGCCGATCGACTTCCGCGTTCTCGAGATTCATTCGTTCTCCAGGTTCATCCGTTCTCGAAGCTCATTCCGCAGCCTCTCCAATCCATACGCACGCAGGGCACTTCGAGTTCCCGAAAGCTCGAGTCAAGCACGACTCATGTGGGGACGGGCGCCTTCGCCCGTCCAGCCAAGCGCAGCGAGGCGAGCCCGACCACAGCCCCGACCACCCTATGCTATCCTCGCCCTAGCGCGCCTCATGCGGATTCTAACCCGCTACATCCTACGCGAAGTCGCGGCCCACGCTCTGATCGGCGTGGCCATCTTCACGTTCGTCCTGTTCACCCGCGACCTGGGACGCATTCTCGAACTCGTGGTCCGCGCCAGCGCTCCCCTGCCCAGCGTCGCCGAAATCTTCTTCTTCACCGTCCCGCTAGCGCTCACCTACACCCT
>JBELAE010000170.1:0-9957 GCA_049509155.1 Candidatus Sulfotelmatobacter sp. | reverse complement strand
CGTTTTTTTACAAAGCGATTGTGCTGGTACTGATCTACAATCCCCGCCATGCCTTTCAGCCCGTCCGATCTGCCGTGGTGGGGATGGCTGCTATGTTCCTTGGCGGCTTGGATAGTCACCATAATTTCTGGCGGTCTCGGTTCCGTAGCATCCGAAACCAAAGACAAGGCGGGGCTTGGCTGCCTCGGACTGGTCATAGCCGTTTTATCCGGACTAGTCGCCGCAGCTACCGGAATCATGGGCATCGTCCTTTTCGTTAAATGGGTCTGGTACAGCTGAAGTCGGACCGGGCCGAATCACATCAATGCCGAGGTCGAGTTAAGCTTGACCGGGAACCCCTCTGGTAATTACTCTAAGAACTGCTCCGTTGGTCAGATATCGGCTCAAGAATCGAACGCTGGTAGCAAAGCAGTAGCAAACTTAGAGCGGCATCCTGTAAAACCCGCATGCGCCCTTAGCTCAGTTGGATAGAGCGACTGGCTACGAACCAGTAGGTCGGGAGTTCGAATCTCTCAGGGCGCACCACTTTTTTCAGGTATTTGCTTCCGTCCCCTTGTTTGATCCGTGGTAAGCTGCCGGGACCTCCCCTCGGTCCCTCTGGACCATAAGAACTATTTGCGGCCGGTTGGGGAAAGCTATGGGGATGAGATTCGACCTGAAGAAGAATTTCTTGCTGCTTGGCGCTCTTGGGGTAATTTTTTTGGGTGGTCTTGGGAGCGAGGCGCAGATCTCGAGTTTTCAGCACGTGATTGTGATCGTGCAGGAGAACCGCAGTCCGGACAATCTTTTTCAGGGGCTGTGCAGCGCGCCTTACGGCAGCAGCGGTTCGTGCAGCACCACGCCGACGGGATCGCAATACGACATTCAGACCAGCAACTGGCTGGATAAAACGTCGTCGACTGGGACTACGCAGCCGGCCGCGATTGCTCTGGCTAACGGCTACGATCCTGATCATACGCACACTTCGTTCCTCGTGACTTGCGATTTGAATGCGGCGGGAGCCTGCCAGATGGATGGCGCCGCGCTTGGGGGATGCACGGGAGCGTGCCCGGCCGACGCTCAACTTGCGTACGTCACCAACTCCACGGGGATTCTCAACCCGTATTTAGACATGGCTACGCAATATGGGTGGTCGAACTATATGTTTCAGACCAACCAGGGGCCAAGTTTTCCGGCGCACCAGTTTCTGTTTGGGGGAACGTCAGCGCCCAGTGCCAGCGACGACGCGATCGGTACGTTTGCCTCGGAGAATGTATTTCCGGAGGTGGCGAGCACGGTGGCGGGGTGCATTGCGGCGGCGACCACGACGGTGGAATTGATTACTCCGGCGGGGGAGAAGCAGAAAATCTATCCCTGCTTCGAGCATGAGACGCTGTCGGATCTGCTTGCCGCAGGGGGAATCAGTTGGAAGTACTACACGCCCGGTGCGAGTTCGATATGGACGGCGCCCAATGCGATCGACCACATTTGTGAGCCGAGCAAGCCCGCGGGCGGAGTGTGCCAGGGGCCGGAATGGACGAGCGATGTGGTGCTCAATCCCAAGCAGGTGCTGACCGACATTGCGGGCTGCAAGTTGCAGGGGGTGAGTTGGGTGATTCCGAGCGGGGCGAATTCCGATCATCCCAAGACCAACGACGGCGGCGGCCCGGCCTGGGTGGCTTCGATTGTGAATTCGATTGGCAACCACCGCAAGTGCCCGGACGGCGAAGTGTACTGGCAGAATACGGCAATCCTGATCACGTGGGATGACTGGGGCGGGTGGTACGATCACGAGCCTCCGACGTTTCTGGCGGAGCCGCAAGGCGATTACCAGTATGGGTTTCGGGTGCCGTTTATTGCGGTCTCGGCTTATACCGACGCGGGGTATGTGAGTAACGTTCGGGAGGATTTCGGGAGCATATTGCGCTTCATCGAACAGAATTTCGGGATCGAAGAGGGCGCGCTGGATTTTGCGGACGCGCGATCCACGACGGACCTGAGCGGATTCTTTAATCTGACGCAGGTGCCGCGGTTTTTTTCGCCGATTCCTGCGGCGTTGGATGTGAACTTTTTTGTGAACGACTCTCGGCCGATGACCGATCCGGACGATTATTGAGGGATTATTTGTACAGAGGCTGCGAGGGGACGCGCGGTTACTTCTGCGCTGGTTTATCCACTTACTTTCGTGGTTCGGTCGAGGCGGCGCTGACGCAATTTCTCTGAGGTTTCTGCTAATCTCCTGTCAGCCCTGTTGTTATCTGTCAAAACGCTACCGGAGTTTCTCTCCGGGATATCGAGCTCACGGCGCCATGTCCAAAGATAAAGATAGTGTGCAGCAAGAGGTTTCTGTATTGTCGTCCGCCAAGAGCGGACTCGTGTATCTGACGGCCAATGATTGGGCCCTGATCGCGGATAAGGCAGTTCGCCGGCAGTTCAAAGCGGGCGAGGCTATTGTGCAGCAAGGCAAACGAACTCACGGAGTGTATTTGCTGGTGAAGGGCACGGCGTCGGTGCAGATTCCGTTGAAGGGGACGCTGGGGATTGGTCCGGGCGAGGCTTGTGGCGAGATTTCGTTTCTGGACGAGTTGCCGGCGACAGCGAATGTGGTCGCCAAGGAAGAGGTTTGGGCTTACTACCTTGACCGGGTGACCCTGCAATCGATGTTTGAACTGTTTCCGCATCTGGGTTCGCGCTTTTACCAATCGCTGGCTGCCATTCTTTCGCGGCGATTGCGGGAACTGATTGGTTCGGCGGTGCCGGCGCCAAAGGCAGCGTCGGCAGCGGCAGAGTCTTCTAAGGCGGAGTCCGCCAAGCCGGAGTCCGCCAGGAAAGTCTAGCCCAAGCAGTCTGGCTGCCCTCCCGCCGGTTTGGGTGGGGGTGCGGTTTGGTATGGGCAACAGATTGCGATGCACGCGAGATCCCTTCGGCTTCGCTCAGGGCAGGCTCCTGGCTTCGCCTGAAGAACGGCTCCGCTCGGGATGACTCCGACGATTGATATTCCGTTGAAATCTAAACTGCAGCACTGCCGCGGTTTGCGGGCGGGAGTGTGCTAGCCTACAAGTCCCGGCGCAGTTTGCGGAGTGCGCTGGGTCCGCGCACTCGCCTGCGGAATTCTTCTTTGGGTCGTGTTTGGTTTCTGGTTGATCCGTTTTGATTGATCCCGTCAATCTGCGACTGGCGCTGCTCTCGGCTGCGGTGCTGGGTTTCCGGCATGGGCTGGACTACGACCACATCGCGGCTATTACCGACATCAGCAGTGTGCAGTTGAAGGCGCGGGATGCCATGCGCTTCGGCCTGCTCTATGTGGCGGGTCACGCGACTACGGTGGCTGTGCTGGGAACGGCGGCGGTGGTGTTCCGCATCGCGCTGCCGGCGTCCAGCGATCGCTGGGCGGAACGGCTGGTGGGGTTCACTCTGCTGGTGCTGGGGCTTTATGTGCTGGGGACGTTCTTCCGCGAGTCATCTTCACATTCAGGACACAGCCATGCCCGGCCGCGGACGCGGATCACGCTGCTGGCGAATGGGGCATTGTGGATCTACTGGCGGCTGAGCCGGATTTTTGGCGGAACGAGGGTGGAAGCTCCTCAGGTGTTTAAGGACGGGTACGGCACGAGTTCGACTTTTCTGGTGGGTGTGATCCATGGACTCGGAGCGGAAACGCCGACCCAGATTCTGCTTTTTCTGATGGCCGCGAATCTGGGCGGAACCGGCGCGGGGTTGCTGGGGTTGCTGATGTTCATCGTGGGGCTGTTGTTGATGAACACTCTGATGTGCGCAGTGGCGGCGGGATTGTTCTCAGCGGATAAGGTGCTGGCGTGGTTGTCTCCGGGAGGGTCGCAGAATCCGTTTTCGCGGACTTTAAGTTCGGTGCTGACCGCGGTCAGTGCGAATGCCTTGCGCGGGCTTACGTTGCTTACTTCGGCTTACAGCATCGTGGTGGGAGTGATCTTCCTGTTGGGTTCGGCCGGGAAGCTGCCTTCGTTGACTGGCTGAGGGAGCGGTCGCTCGCGCTCCGGCGGGCGGGCTTGAGCGCGCAGAAAGCGGTCTAAGTTTGCATGACTTTGCACTGCGGACTTCGCGACCGTTCGTTCAAAGGGCGGGTAACTCTTTTCGATAGAACGTCTTACTTGATTTCCTGATCTGGCACTCCGGGTGCTCTGTGGGGGGTGCAGAATTGTGTGTTAGAAGTTTGTCTGGTAAATTCCAAAGGGTTTCTACCTGAGTTTCTACTCGAGGGTCTCCTAAATGAAGCGTTCGCTCTGGATGGTTGTGCTGGCCTTGGCATTGCCGATGTCGGCGTTTGCGTTCAAGTCGGTATACTTCGGCAATACTGGCGGGACTCTGTCGGGCACCAGCGCGGGATTAAACCTGACTGGCTCAGAACTGGCCGTCGTCAATGGTTTGGATCCTTTGCACGGTTTGGGTCAGGTAACGGGCGACCTGGGCGAACTGTCGCTATCCACCGGAGGGTTGCTGTCGGGGAGTCTGCAGACGGGCGGCGTGTTCGAGGGCGGAACTCTTACGATCACCGGCAACGGGGAGCGCGGGATTCCGAACGGCACCATTTTTGCGGGAACGTTTAGCGGACCGGTGCGTTGGACGATGATCACGCTGGCGGACGGAACCCACGCCTACACGCTCTCCAGCCCACTGACGGGGACCTGGTACACCGGGGCCGCGGGTTCTGGCGCGACCGTGCAGTTGACCGTCAACACCGGGACAGCCTTTTTCGGAGGGAGCGCGGCGCTTGCAAGGGGCGACGCCACCATAAGCGCCGCGCCGGCTGAGAAGGCCAGCCTTACTCTTCTCGGTACCGGGCTGATTGCCTTAGCCGGATTACTTCTTGGCCGGCTGAGAGCGGCGTAGTCGGCGTTCAATTATCTTCTAGTTCGATCAATCTTCTAGCTCGAAAACCGCGGCAGAGAACGCTGGGGTTTCTTGTATTTGGCACGCCTCGTGATCAGTCCGGTCTCTTCATCTGTTACCCCACTCTGTTGTCCCTCTGTTACCCCGGTAATCTGTCCACGGGGATTACCGTTGACCCGTCCGGCGTAGTCTCCTTACATTGCCAACAGGGGGTTGTATGAAAGATATTCATGAAGTCCTGCGGCAAAAGCAGGCGAAATACGCCCAACTTGGCAAGCAGATCGAGATGCTCCAGCAGGCAGCGGAGAAGCTGCGCGAAGTAGCACCCTTGCTGGCCGAGAACGATGATGACGACAACGGAGTGTTGGCGGAGGTGGACGAGACCCTGCTCGAGGGAGATGCCATGTCGGCCAAGGCTGGCGCCGGTTCCGGCAGCCCGACATCTTCCAAGGCACCACGACCCGCAGCTCCCCGCTGGCCCTAGAGGCGCTGGCGTTCAGGACCCGATTGCTCTATGACCCTTCACGCGCTACTGGTATCGACAGACGACGCGGCGGCTGAAATTCTGGGCAGAGTGTTGCCGGATTTTGGCATCGCCATGGACCGCTCCAGCGATCATGAAACCACGCTGGCTCGCATTCAGCAGCAGAGGTTCGACGCCCTGATTGTCGATTTCGACAACCCGGAAACCTCGGAAGACGTGCTGCGGAAGGCGCAGAAACTGGGCACCGGGCCGTTAAGCATTGCGCTGGTGGCAGACACGACGAAGGTGCGCGAGATTCTGAGCGGGGGGGCGCATTTTGTGCTCTACAAACCTCTATCGGAGGAAACCGCGAAAGCCGGACTGCGCGCCGCCGCCGCTTTGTTGAGCCGGGAGCGCAGGCGAGCGATCAGAGTTCCGGTGCAGGCCCCGGTAGAGATCACGCTGCCCGACGCGCGCAAGGTGGATGGCATCCTGCTGGATCTGTCTGAGACCGGCATGGATGTGCTGACGGCGGAGCAGCAGATTCCGGGAGCGCTGCTGTCGTTCCATTTTCAGTTGCCGGATGACGCGCTGGAAATCCAGGCCCACGGGCAGGTGGCGTGGGCGAATCCGAATGGGCAAACTGGAGTTCACTTTATCGGCCTGGCGGAAGACTCATCGGCCGAACTGAAGGCTTGGCTGAAAGCCGCGGTCAGCGCGGCCAATGCAGGGCCGAATGAGGCTGTACCCAATTGCAAGTTGACCGACCTGAGCCTGGGCGGCTGCTATGTGCAAACCGATGCGCCGTTTCCGGAGCGCGCCCTGGTTGACCTTTGCCTGAAGGCCCAGAATCTTGAAGTGCATACCGAGGGCATGGTGCGAGTGGCGCATCCCGGGCATGGCATGGGAGTCGAGTTCCCTTCCCGCACGGCCGAGCAGCGCGCCCAGGTGGAAGACTTGATCAAGTTTCTGCGCAGTTGTCCAGCAACCCTGCTGGAAATGAGTATTTCTCCGCGGGCCCTGGTGGCCGACCTCACCCAGTTTGAACCGGGTGAGACGAAGGTGGAGAGCTTCGGCGGCGGCGACGAAGAGAGCGACGAGATGGAAGATCCGTTGCTCGAACTGTTGCGGCGCGGGACCACCTTGCAGCAGGAGGATTTTCTTTCCGAGCTGCGGCATCAGCGGAGTCCGCAGGAGACTTCGGTCTAGGTTTCCATCCCTTCGTTTTCGAGTCCTGAGTTTCCGTCTCTAGCCTACTTTCCCCTGACAACAGGCCATGAAGACGCACGGTGCACTGGACTAAACATTCCTGTGCCCCGCGCGGTTCACGGCCGTGACGCCGAAATTATGGGGTGACCTCGAACACGACCCCGGCGTCATAAGCGCCTCCGGTACTCGTCGTGCCGTAGAGGTTGCCGACCTTGTCGAAGACGAGGCTGGTGGAGGGAGCGGCGCCGCCCCTGTCGCTATTGGCACCGCTGAAAGGGTGCAGCACGGTTTCCGCCCAGCCCCCGCCCGCGACTGGCGTCAACTCGAACACCGTTCCAGCACAGCTAAACTCGCCGCCGCAGAATCCGCCGTAGGTGGTTGTGCTATAAAGATTGCCGGCGCCGTCGAAGATCAGGCCAGCGGTGGGTTCGCCCCCGTCCGCGCAGCCCGACTGTGGGCAGAAGTCGTAAAGTACTTCCTCCGTCCAACCGCCGCCCGCTGAGGGCGAAATCTCGAACACCGTTCCCCAGCCAGAGACGCCCCCACCCTGCACCGTCGTCCCGTAGAGGTTGCCAGAAGCGTCAAGGCTCAGGCCAGCCTCGGGGAACTCCCCGTCGGAGCAGAGGGCTTGCGAGCAGAAGCTATAAAGCGATGTCTCCGTCCATCCTCCTCCAGCCTTGGGCGTAAGTTCAAAGACGTTTCCGCAGCCGTGGTTGTTGCACACTCCCGTGCCACCAGTTACAGTCGTGCCGTAGAGATTCCCGGCGGGGTCAAAGATCAAGCCACCGATGGGCTCGTCCCCATCACCGCATCCCGATTGTGAGCAGAAACTGTACACCACCTTCTCAGTCCACTTTTCGCCCGCCGCGGGCGAGACCTCAAACACCGTCCCGTGGCCGTAGACGCCGCCGCTGCTCGTTGTCCCGTAGAGATTGCCGGTGGCGTCCAAGATCAGGCTCGCCAAGGGTTCGTATCCATCTTTGCCGTTCTGGCTAAAGCTGTGCAGCAGCTTTTCCGTCCAGCCTCTGCCAGCCTTGGGACTCAACTCGAAGACCGTGCCGCACAGACATGTACTACCAATGCCACCGCCCAACTCGGTCGTGCCGTAGAGATTGCCGGCAGCGTCGAGGATGAGGCCAGCGGCAGGAAGGCTCCCGTCCTTGCCATCGTTGTAAAAGTCGTGCAGCATCGTTTCCGTCCAACCTCCGCCCGCCTTGGGCATCATCTCGAAGACCGTTCCAGAACCGTGAGTGCCTCCGTTTGAGGTCGTCCCGTAGAGGTTGCCTGCGCTATCAAAGATCAGGCTGGCTTCGGGAACGGATCCGTCCTTGCCGTTGCTGTCGAAGTTATGCAGCACCTTTTCTGTCTGGGCGATCGCGCCTGTGCCCGTCGTAAGCAGGGCCAGGGCAAAGATTGCCAACGCCGCAGTCATTACTGCGGAAAACTTCTTACTTCGCATGAATAATTCTCCTTGGTGGTCGAGCGAATTGACTAGCGCTAATCGGGCCAGGTTTCTTGAAGGACGGGGAAGGTGGCACTCAAGAGTTGGAAATGTGATCTGATCTTGCTAGGGGGGACAGGCGAACCATAGTCCCTCGGAACCTAGGAGTCAAGGACTAACCAACGCAAAATGTTGACGTGCAGGAGCTTGCGACTTCGCCTAGATAGGAATCAAAATTGCCATGCAGTCCCAGCAAATTTAACTTTTCAGTACGAATTCGTGTCTACGTCGTGGAATTGGTGCCGCCACTGCCACCGCAGGATGCCGGCGCTGCTGAGAAAAGCCTCCCGCGGCAGGTCATGGGCAGGTAATCTTCCAGGAGGGATTTCAGGCGGGCGATGTGGCGGTCTTAGAGTGGGCGGGAGCGGGAGGCTTTCGGGGGCGGTCGGCTTCTCGAAGAATCGAAGGACCCGGGCCCCGTCTTTGACACGGGCCCTTCAAATCTTCGTGGGCTGTTCCACCCCGGTGCGAGTACGGTAGTCGAACGCCGTTGCAGGATGGTTGCAGCCGTGTTAAATCTGGGTTAAATCTGGCGCGGTCTTGGTTCGCATGGATCGAATTTCTGCGGGCGAGGGGTGAGTCTGGGAAAAACCGGGGGGGCTGAAGGTCGGTTACGCGGTCGACCTGAAAACAAGCGGCCTGGGAGTGATGGGTTTGGAAATGCCGGGCCCGGAACGGATCGTAAGGCGCTGCTGTGGTCGCCGTTGCTGGCGATCGGAGCTGCGGCTTTTGCCGTGGAGATTCCCTTCTTCTTTTTCGGTACGCCGTCGGGACACGATGTGGAGTTTCATTTGTACTCCTGGCTTGAAGTGCTGGCGCAGTGGAAGCAAGGGATTGTTTACCCACGATGGGCCTCGCTGGCGCATTTCGCCTACGGCGAGCCGAGGTTTTTGTTTTATCCGCCGGCTTCATGGACTTTGGGTGCGGGGCTGAGCGCGATTTTTCCCTGGACGGTTGTTTCCAGCATTTACATCTGGATGGCTCTGGTGGCGGCGGGCGTGTCGATGTTTATGCTAGCGCGGCGCTGGGTCAACCGAAACTTTCTCGACCGGCGCGATGCGATCTTTGCCGCCGTGTTTTATGCAGTCAATCCCTACCATCTGGTGATTATCTACTGGCGGAGTGCGTTCGCCGAACTGCTGGCTAGTTGCCTGGTGCCGCTGCTGCTGCTGTTCGTGCTGAAGGCTGTGGATGAGGATAAGGATGCCGATGAGCATGTGGGTTTAAATAAGAATGAGCATGTCGGTTTAAATAAATATGTCGGGCGGGCGATTGTGCCGCTGACGCTGGTGCTGGCGGCGGCGTGGTTGACCAATGCTCCGGCGGCAATCATGATTCATTACTCGCTGGCGCTGCTGGTGGTGTTCTTCGCGTGGCGGCGGCGCTCGCTGCGGCTCTTGCTGGTGGGAGCGGGGGCAGTGGCGCTGGGGGCGTGCCTGGCGGGGTTCTATTTGCTTCCGGCGATCTACGAGCAGCGCTGGGTCGACATTGCGCAGGCCATTTCGGCGGGATCGCGTCCGGCGGACAGCTTTCTGTTCATTCATACAGCGGACGCCGATCACAATGCCTTCAACCACATCGTTTCATGGGTGGCGGTGTTGGAGCTGGTTGTAATTTTCGCTGCGGCGTGGGCGGCGTGGAAATTTCGGGAAGCGGAACGCGAGTTGTGGAATGCTTTGCTGAGCTGGGTTGTGGTTTGTGGCGTGCTGATGCTTCCGGTGAGCGCATTGCTGTGGAAGGTTTTGCCGAAGATGGAGTTCATGCAGTTTCCCTGGCGCTGGCTGCTGTGCCTGAGCATGATTCTTTCTGTATTCGTGACGGCTGGGTTCGCGAAGACTGGAGTTGCAGGGTCTGGTTTTGCTGAGTCTGGTTCGCGGCGCTGGTGGTGGCGCGGGGCGGTGTGTGTGGTGTCAATCCTTGTGATTGTTGCGGCTTGGGA
>JBELAE010000017.1:0-26229 GCA_049509155.1 Candidatus Sulfotelmatobacter sp. | reverse complement strand
GCAGAAACCTCAGTGTTTCTGAAGGGTGTGCTCCAACTCAGAATGCCGCGCGGCTCTGGGCTGTAGAAGACAGCAGTGGACAAGGAATTCTCACGAACGGGAGGAACACTTCAATGGGCGACGATTACGGATATCTTGTGAACAAAGACCTAGCGGATAAAACCCTGGATGAATTGGAGGACGTAATTCGCGGCTGCCAGCCGGGGAAAAATGGTCCAGGGGATCACCAAGGTTTTCAAACCGACGATGTCATTTTCATGATCAAACTGTGGGAAAAGGCGACCCTCATCCGGTTAGGGATGGACAGCAAAGAGTGGTTCTACTACAAGATGAACCTGGAACCCCCGAAAGCTCCCGACAAGAAAAAGCGCTCCGACGTGCTGTGGGACGCCATAGAGCGCTTCCGGCAGCTCCATCTGGAGAACATGGATGCCTATCGCCACGCCGAGGAGGCTATGCGCTATTTCGTTTGGGAATACCGCAGGGGCCTCACCGATTTGAATGACAGCGTTGAGTTCGTCCACAAGGTCCAGCTCGTGATCTCGGCGGGAAAAAAAGGTCTGGCAGAGGAGCCCCTCTTGCCTTTCGAAAAAGCAGCCTAGTTCCGCCAACTCGGCGCTGCTTAACGAAGATTCGTTCCGTCGGAGGGATTTTGGAAGCCGTGGAACGAGCTTCGCGGTCAAAGATCGGGAAAGACCGGCACTGCGAGTCTCACCGGTGTTCCCAACAAGTGCCTCAGTCTACTGGGGAGTAGCCTGAGACAACCTGAACCCCGCCTCTCACGTCGCCCCGAGAGGCGGGGTTTTTTCGTCCGGTCACAACCCTTCTCGAAGCAACGTCAGCAACTGTTTTGGCGGTGACTGGCGAGGAACTCACTCCTCGCGCAGCAGGACCAGGGGATTGACGGATAGTGCACGCTGCGCCGGAATCCACGTGGCCAGCAATCCCAGCGCGGCCATTGCCAGCACCACACCAGCCAGGACCAGGGGGTCGCGTGGCGTGGCTTGATACACAATGAAAGCCAGCACCTTCGTCGCAAGCAGACCCAGAACCAATCCAACCCCGGAACCAATCGCCAGCAGTTTGAGCGCACGTCCGAGTGCGGCCTGCAACACTTCGTTGCGTTGCGCGCCCAGAGCCACGCGAATTCCCAACTCCTTAAGCCGCTTGCTCACCGAGTAGGCAGCCATTCCGAAGATGCCCGTGACCGAAAGCATCGCGCCCATCATGCCCAGCACACCCAGCGATACTGTCGCCATGCGCGAGGGGAACAGAGTTCCCCCCAGTTCTGTGCTCCACGGTCGAATTGCCAGAACCATCTCAGGGTCGATATCCCGGAGCACACTTCTCATAGCCGTGGCAAGTTGCTGCGGGTCACGGTTCGACCGCACCACCAGCCATGTCCAACTAGCCGGCGATTGCAGGAGGGGGAAGAACATCGCGGGCTTCTGGCCTTCGGTGAGGTTCAAGTATTTCCCGTCTTCGACCAGACCCACCACCCGCACGCGTGTGCCATCGTGCAGCTTGAAATACCGGCCGACAGCGTCTGGTATGGAGCCCAGGATCTTGCTCGCGAACTCCCGGTTCACCACTGCTACGCGCGGTGCGTTTGTGTCGTCATGCCAGGTGAAGACTCTGCCCGCCAATAGAGATGTCCCGGATGCGCGGAAGTAGTCTGGAGATACGTTGTACAAATAAGGGTTGGCCGCGGCATTCAATGGGCTCAGATCCGTGGTTGCGTCGGTATAGACCATCCCCTGCCAACCACCGGGAGGTTCTAACGGCGGCCAATTCACCGTTCCTACGGAATCTGTGCCAGGAATCGCTTGCATGGCATCGATCATGCGCCGTTGCATTGCGGGTATTCTTTCGCTGCTGTAGCCTGCCGTCGTCAGATCGGTATCTGCCAACATCGCGTTCCGCGGATCAAAACCGAAGTTGCTGTGCATGGAGCGGATGAGCCCACGCACCGCAACCATCGATGAAGTGACCAGCACGGTGCAGATCGCAATTTGGACGACAAGCAACACGTCCCGCGCGGTCATTCGGCGCCCCAACCGGCCCGTCGATCCCGCTTTGATGATCTCGTACGGATTGGCCCGGAGAATCTGGCGCACGGGAACAATTCCGAACAGAACCCCGCTGACCAACGCCAAGATCAAAGCTACCAAATAAACGTTGGCGTCCGGACTTACCGGCACATGGAGGGGGAATCGCGGAAATGGCTGCCACACGCTCAACCGGCGCAATAGCACAATGCTCGCCACGAGTCCCGCTGCGCCTCCAGCCAGCGAAAGCAGCACGGATTCGGTGAACAGTTGGCGCAAAATGCGATTGCGGCTCGAACCAAGAGCCAGGCGCAAGGCCACTTCGCGGGAACGGTCGGCGGTCCGCGCGGCAAACAGGCTGCCCAGGTTGGCACAGGCCGCCAACAGAATCAAACCCGAAAGAAGCATTAATCCGGTGAGAAAAGCCCGCGTGGGCCCGTTCAAATAGTCGCCATGAAGACCAGGCCGCGCCAGCGTATAAGGCTCATTACCTTCTTCTTTGGGATAGCTGCTTTTCAGATACGAATCCACGGACTCGAGATCGGCAGTGGCCTGCGCCGGAGTGACTCCCGGCTTCAGATGTCCCACCGTCTCAAACATCCAATGGCTCTCGCGCGCGTTCAAGATCTTCTCGCCGGATAACTGGTCATGGTTCACGATGGGCACGAAGATATCCGAAGCGAAAAACAAGATGGTCCCCTGGAATCCAGGAGGTGCCACGCCAAGGATGGTGAACGGTTGCCTGTTGAGCCGAACAGCGCGGCCCACCACGGTGCGATCGTCTTGAAAATGGTCGTGCCAAAATGCGTAGGAGAGCACGACATAGGGCGCGCTGCTTGGGCCGTGCTCATCGGAAGCGTGGAAGAAACGGCCAATATAAGGCTGAATGCGCAATACGTCGAAGTAGTTTCCGCTGGTTTCATACTGCCAGACATTGGATGGGTCTTTGCCCGTATCCAGCCCTGACTGACGGATAGCAAAAACAGCCACATCGTCGAAGCTGCGATTGCGCTCGCGAAGGTCGAGATAATCGGGATAGGAGTCGCTGCCATGTTGGATGACGAAAAGGCTTTCTGCCTGAGGCACATTCAGCGGACGCAGAATGAGCGCGTTCAATACGCCGAAGGCGACTGCGTTGGCGCCGATCGCCAGCATCAGTGTCAAAACTGCAGTGATGGTGAAGCCGGGAGACTTGCGCAGTTGGCGCAGAGTGAATCGCAGGTTCTGCAGCAGTGTGGTCATGGCCGGCTCCCGAGTACGGTAATTCTACTCAGAGAAGCAATTCGAGAGCCAAAGTGTCTGAAACGCAACTGTATGAGAAAAGATCGGCTTATGGAATCTCGCCGGCGCATTGGAATCGAATTGCGTCCGGTTTCGCCGGCGGGTGTCCGTGAATGAACAGGGGCGGCGCTGCGATGCGCGAAGGATCCGGCCGTCCTTCATGACAGCAGTCTCGTAAATGCGATGAACGCCGCGCCGTAATCGAATTCTTCCCAAAAAAGAAACGCTCGGCGCTGCCTCGGGGCCGAGCGCTTTTGCTACTGGCGCTATTTCGATTCGTTCGTGATCGCATCCGCAGCGTTGCCGGCCACGATCCAGCTTGCCGACCCGGCGACGACGGCTTCATCCTCGAACCACAGGAATCCGAAATCGTCGATGCACTCCGGAAAATCCGGCTTGATGATGATGTATCCCGGAATCACGGCGCCCGGGATGTAAGAATTATCGGCACGATTATTGCTGTACGTCTTCGTCTTCGAAACCGTACCAACGCCAGCCACATACGAAGTGCTCGATACCGGGTGGGTGCCGAGAATGTAATTGACGGCGCGAAGTGTGTATTCGGGGCTCACGAGATCCGGAAACGCCTTGTGCAGGAAATACATTCGGATAGCCATGTCAACCACGGCGCCCGATCCGCCCCAGGTGCCGAGGCTCGGGGGCACGCCGAACGGCGTTTCGTCTAACCGCTTGTCGAGACCTGCCATGTATGTCTTCACCGCTTCATGCATTTGATCCTTCGCGCTCGGATCCAGATACGGCAATGCCCGGACCGCCGTCCACCCGCGGATGCCCATCTGCTGCTCGGTGATCATCTGGGGGAACAACTCTCTGAGACGAGACTTGTAAGGCTCGGCGCCATGCGTGGCAATGGTCAGTTCCAGGGCCGCAGTCCATTCCAGCCCGACACTGAACGCGTTACGATCGGAGCCGGGCTGCGGAGTTGCTGGCCCATTCGTCGATGTAGAGCTTGCCGGAGTTGCGTTGCCCGTCCCGTTACGACTAGCTGTCGTGCCACCCGCCGCACCCTGCGAAGCGGCCAGCACGCCGCCGGAAGCGCCTGCCGGAGCACCGCCGAAGCTGCCGCCTACTGGCGTGGGGTGAGCCTTCTCGTCGTTCCATGCTTTGATCGCTGTTTCGAGGCAGTCTTTCGCGAATGCGTCGTCATAGCCTTTCAGCACATCGGACGCCGCAGCCAGCGCGGCGATGGCGTTCCACTGGAAAAACGGATTGTTCGTAGTGAAGATCCAGCGATCGTCCGGCTTGCCCGAGTAATTTCCCTTCGTCTCGTTCGGGCCGAGCTTCGGGTCATAAATGCGGCCGTCAGTTTTCGACGCCCCGTCGCCAACCTGTGTGTACTGGCGCAAATCTGGTTCGTGAGTTCCGCGGATCGCGTGGCCAATATTGTGGAACTGCGCCAGGATGAGCAGTGCACCGTGCTTCACTTGCTGCACCGCATCCGGCACGCCATCGGGACGGTGCATCTCAACCTCACGCGCGACTTCATCCACCGTAAGCTCGTCGTACTTGAGATTGAATTCGCGATACGCCAGGGCCAGACTCTGAATCACGCTCAGTTGCGCAGGCTCCTCAAGGTCGTAGTCGCCGGCATCATACCAACCGCCTACGTTCATCCCGGGAATGTGATCGCCGCCTTTCCACTTCCCGTCCGTTGCCGTAGCCTGATTCCAGCCGTCGAATTGCTCCCCAACCACGGGCGCCAGACGGCCATCATCCAGATGCGAGGCACCGTGCCACACGCGGTAGCCTTCGCGAACCGAAACGTGATCCATCTGCTCCGCAAGATGATGGTCCAGGCTGTCCTGCCAGATGTTCGCGTAAGCGTCCTTGGAGATGGGGAAGGGCGCGGTACGCTGGTCTGCGTATTCGATTACATACAGGCCGGGGTCCTTGACCGGGGTGAAATCGAATTTCGAATAAACGTAGCGCAGCCAGGGCATAGAAGGCGTGATCGGGCCCTCGAACACCTGCTTGTAAGATCCGTCCTCCATCAGACGCAGCACTTTGGCCGTCTTCGGGCCGTTGTACTTCGGGTCGAGTTCGAGCACCGCTACCTTGGAGAAGCCCGGCGCATAGCCGACCTGGCTGTGCGCGATCACCGGCGGCCGCGTCCAGTTCGGAATCACGTCCGGCCTGATGTGCCATACGATGGCGCCGGTGGTCTTGCCCGAAGGGATGAGCGAACGCAACACGAACCATCCGTTCTGCGCGCGGTTGCGTCCATCGAACAGCATGAGGTTGGCCGTATCCGACTTAACGTTGACCCGGGCCAGCGCGTCGTCGACTCCCAAGGTGATGCTCTTGCCCTCCGCGAACGGCAGCGGCTGAGTGTATCCCTTGGCCTTCTCCCAGTCCTCGAGGTAGTACGCCTTTTTCGGTTCGTCGGGCAGGGGCATCACCTTGATCATCGGGTCGTTAGGGGTTCGCGGGAAGATGCCGGCTGTAGTTCCGTCCACTAGATAAGCCTTGCCCATGTAGATCGAGGGCAGGAACTCCAAGTTAAAGCCAGCTCGCCCGGCTAGTTTCTGCGGTAGTGGCTTGTCGAGATTGATGCTGACCTTCACGCCACCTGGTTCCGCTGCCACTTCCAGCGTGTAGCTGAAATCGAAGTTCGGGAAAGCGAGGTCGGCAGTGAGTCGGCTGTTCTCTTTATCGGCATGTCGTCCCTTGAGAGTTGCCACCAGGTCCCACTGCTCCGGCGTTGGCATCAGGCGCACGTCGCCATTAGTGGCGATGCGCTGGCCGTGGAGGATCATCTCCATGGCCGTGTTCTTTTGGTCTACGAAAACGGGATGGTACGTGCTGTCGTAGAGAAATACGCTGAAACCTTGAGTATCGAGATAATTCTTGTCGGTCACCTTCATGGCAAAATCGGCGCCGGACAGGCCTGGGGCCGAGATCAGGACCAAGAAAAGACAAACTCTGATTCGCGTGAACATAGATTGGTTGACCATCGATTGGGACTGATACTGCTCCTTTGCCCCAACATGATATGACATGCACACCGCTTGGGGGCCGTTTGTTCCCCAGGCAACGGGATTTCTGGGCACGCGGCTAAAACGATCAGCGCCCCAGCAACCGAAGCTAGTGAGGCTACACCGTCAAAGGCAGAATGGGCGAGTGTTCTGAGTTATAGTGTCTGCCAGGATTCCAGTACCCTCCACAGCCCGTGAAGAAAGAGGCCGGAATGAACAGAGGTTCGAAGTTGGTGTATCTGGCGGTCATCTGTCACATCATCTTTGCTGGCACCTCTCCGTTCGCACTTGCGCAAGCCCGGCAACCGGACGCCGCCACGATCGCCCGGCGCAACGCAACCGAGATCGAACTCGAATCCGTCGCCATCATCGAACGCAAGGTCATGGTGCCCATGCGCGACGGCAAACGCATGCAGGCCGATATCTATCGCCCTAAAGACGGGTCAAAGAAATACCCCATCATCTTCGTCCGCACTCCCTACAACTTCAATTACTGGGATGTGGAGTTGGGCGCGCCTCGCGACATGGCTACTCCACTGGAAGCAGTCAAGCACGGCTACGCGTATATCGAAATGAACGAGCGCGGCCGCTATTTTTCCGAAGGCGACTACGACATCCTCGGCGTGCCGCTCACCGATTCCGACGATGCGCTTGACTGGATGGGCGGGCTGCCCTGGTCTTTGGACAAGGTTGGCCTGATCGGTTGCTCCTCGACGGCGGAGTGGCAGTTGGCCGTGGCTTCGCGCGGCAATAAGGCGCTCGCCACGATCATCCCAGAAAGCTTCGGTGCCGGCGTCGGGCGCGTCGGTCCGTATTATGAGCAGGGCAACTGGTTCCGCGGTGGAGCGGTGCAGATGCTTTTCGGGTCGTGGCTCTATGACTACGGCCTTCTCACCAACGACGGCCGTCCTATGTTTCCGCCGGACATGTCGCACGAAGCGCTAGTAACAGCCGCCAAGTCCTACGATCTCTCGGCGCACCCACCCACGATTGATTGGTCGAAGGGGCTTCAGCATTTGCCGGAAAAAGACATCTACGCCGCCATTGGCGCCCCGCGCGGCATCTTTGCCGACACCACGCCTTCGAGCAAACCCGGCATGATCACGCGTACGCCCAACGATCCTTCCTGGTACGAGGGCGGATTGTGGAACGACAGCATGCACATCAACATTCCCGGCCTTTGGATGATGACCTGGTATGACGTCAGCATCGGGCCGAACCTTGCCACCTACAATTTCGTTCGCAGCTCGGCCAGTCCGGCCGTTGCGGCCCAGCAGTATGCGGTCATCGCACCCGTCTCCCATTGCAGTTACAAACGCGCGGCCGAGCACACTATCGTCGGCGAGCGCGACCTAGGTGACGCTCGCCTCGACTATGACGCCCTCACTTACGGCTGGTTTGACTACTTCCTCAAAGGCGAGGATAACGGCATTCTCACAAAGACTCCGAAGGTTCGCTACTACACCATGGGCAGTAATAAATGGCAGACGTCGGACACCTGGCCACCCGAAGGCGCAAAGCCTGTTACGTACTACCTCGGCAGCGGCGGCCATGCCAATTCGCTTTACGGAGATGGATCTCTGCTCGCTGCGCCAGACCTCAAAGATAGTCCAGACAAGTTTGTCTACGATCCGATGAACCCCGTTCCCACTCACGGCGGAGGTTTCTGCTGCTTGGGCGCGGAGTACAAGCCCGGTGCCATCGATCAGCGCAGTCTCGAAGTGCGCAACGATGTCCTCGTTTACAGCACAGGTCCGCTCAAGGATGGCATCGAGGTGAGCGGCCCCATCGACGTCACGCTTTATGTGTCGAGCGACGCCAAGGACACGGACTTCACCGTGAAACTCATCGAAGTGCTGCCCGACGGCACAGCCTACAACATCGAAGAAAATATTCAGCGTGTCCGTTATCGCGAAGGCTATACCAAGCCGCCCGTGTGGATGGAAAAAGGCAAGGTCTATAAAGTCCCGTTTCAGCCTATGCAAACCAGCAACTATTTCGCGCCCGGACACCAGTTGCGCATCGAAATCAGCAGCAGCAATTTCCCGCAGTTCGACCGCAACCTCAACACCGGCGGCGACAACTACAACGAATCACAAGGCGTCCTCGCCCGCAACGAAGTCCACCACTCGGCGCAATATCCGTCGAGCATCACGCTGAGCGTCGTGAAGAGGTGAGCGTCGTGGGAAAGAAGTCGGACCAAAACCCAGACAACCAACCAATCCCACTGCCGCGAACATCTCCGAAGTGTTTCAACCGGGCAACTGCTAAAAGAAAACGCGCGAATCACCGTGAAGTCCTGCGGGGCAGGCCGTTGCATTACAGCGTCTTCAGATACTCAATAATCTGCATGCGCTCCTCTTCAGACAGCTTGCGGCCGATCACGCCGTTGCCCTTTGGCCCGTCATTGAATTCGTGCCCGGCATTCGAATTCCCTGGCCGGTCGGTCCGGAACTCGGTTGCGCCTTTGAGGGGCTCGGTATTGAGGCCGAGTTTGACAGGGTCATATTGTTTGTTCCCGAGATAAAACACGTTCGGCCGCTCCGAAACCGGTGACAGCAGCGAATATAAGTTGGGAACAGAACCATTGTGAAGGTAGGGAGGCGTAGCCCAAACGCCATTGTGAGGCCGCGCTTTATATGCCAGAGGCGCCAGCAGTTCGTTTTCCCGGTAGCCGTTCCATTCCTGCTGTTGTTGCGGCGAGAGTTTCAGCTCAGCGTATGACTGATCGATTAGTTCCTGGGTAATGTATTTGAGCCCATCGCGTGCAGATACGGTTCCTTTTCCCAGCGGCCCAGTATCGGCCACTCGGTTAAAAAAGTTCTGCGCTTCCTTGGGATCTGTTCCGATCTCGACTAGCGGAATCATGGTCACTTTGAAGAATTGTCTTCCGGCAGAGTTCGTACTGTTTGTCCAATGTTCGACTTTGCGGCCTTCGTCGGAAAGCATGGGCGGCTGGTGGCAGTGAACGCACAATTCGTTGTAAAGCTTTTCGCCTTTAGCTGCGGCGGTGCGGTCAATCTTTCCGAGGATGTCTTCCGGCCACTTTGGTGACCACACTCCTGCACCTGGTTCAGCGCCGCCGAGCAGAAGCTCGATCTCGTGCAGATTCTCGACGTGAATCGTGTTCTGAAATTGCTCTCCCGGATAGCCCAGAAGGTTGATGCGCGATCGCACGCCCAGGGCCTCGCCGACATTTCTTCCCATCGGTTGCTGGATCGAACCGTTGTACTGAACCCAGTCCATCCAGGATGCGTCCCACACCGGTGGGAAATTCACCGGGCCGTCCCCGGTCACCAGATTCTTATTGTTGTTCAGTTCGGTTCCAAAAACGAAGTTGCCGATCCGAGCCAGTGCGTCGGTGCGGCCGTAACCTTCGGGTGTGGGGAACAGGTGCTGGGTCGCTTTGAACTCCGTAAAGCTGGTATCGAGATAATATTTGAGCGATCGACGCAAGAGAACTTGATCTGCTTTCGAGTGATTGGGCCCGAGCACCCTGTGGGCAAATCTGCGAAAGCGTAGCGGATCATAATAAGTCCAGGTCACGGCCAGACCCAACGCCTCAGTGAACTTCTGCAGATCGATCAACGACGGGCCAGCATCGATCCGGATCGCCTTTCCGGCAAAAAATAATTCTCCGGTATGGCAAGCCGCGCACGTAATGCCAAGCACGACGTTTTTCTGCCCGGTGTAAGGATCAATGAAATGATCATCGCGCGCGAATCCAACCGGCAAGCCGTCGGGATTTTGCAGGTAGGCGGAGTCTGGAATGAAACCGAAGCCCTGCAGGTAAGAGTTTGCCCTGAACGGAGGCGCGCCCGTGATGGTGAATCGCGGCTGCTCAAGCGCTAGAAACCAGGCGTAGGGCATGAGTTCACTCCCTTGCGCCATATGGTAATAACTGCGACGCTGGCCTTCCGTCCAGTTCTGCGGAAGCCACGCGACTTCGCCCGGTCTTTCAATCTTCGGCACCTCCAGGCTGTTGTGTATCGCGAAAAGCGCTATGACTACCGCGCAGACTCCCACCACTGCCAGTAAAGCCAACGCAGTGACCACGCTTGGTCGCTTTAGCAAGGGCCGCTTTGCCGGTTTTGCGATCGGCTGCCCGTGGACCGGTCGCGGGACCAGTTCGCACGGAGTCTGTGATTCCGTTTCGCGCAGCTCCGGTAGATTCTTCGGCTTGTAGCTCGGTACACCGTGGATGCGATCAACCACGCTTTGATGAACATGGACTCCGCTTGGAATCACCCTGGAGCGTCCCAGGTTAATCCTGATGCCGTGCTTCCACTTGTCCTTCTGTCCCGGGACGGGCACTGAATAGGAGAATACTTTGGGCCACAGCTCGGCTATCCACCACGCACCCTTCAGCTGTTCATGCTGATTCTTGGTTAAAGGGTCCGGCGCCACGTAAGGGTATTTCCCGCCAAGAATGTCAGCCTTTCGATTCTGATCTATTCGAAGTCCCGCGGGTTCTGCCTCGCAGACCATCCATTGCAAAGCAATCTTGGAGAGTTGGCTCTCCGACTCGGGATAGCTGCCGCCAACATCCGAATGCACCCCAGCGAACCAAACCTCCTTTACCTCTTGCTTTGGATCATGCGGCGGGCCGAACAGGTTTTGTCGAAAGAACGCCCTGCGCTCATCAATTGAGACTGCGTGCCGAATGATGCGCATGTTCGGGTTGTGCGTGGCTTTGGTGCCGGGGAAATGGGCAACGTTATAAACCCAACCCACGGAGCTAACCGTGTCCCACACTCCAACGAAGTGCGCCTGACAATCGCGAGAAAACGTTTTCTTGAAATCGGCAGCGACCGCGAAGTCAATCTTCTTCTGCTTGATCATTCGAATGGAGTACGGAATCAAGCCCTCATTGTCCTCGCGAAGCAGCCCGATGATGTGCAGCATCCCGCACAGGGCCCGGGCGGTGTAAGCACCTCGACTGAAACCAAACACGTACAAGGTGTCACCGGGCTGGAATGTCCGCATGAGGAACTGATAGGCATCCGCGATGTTGTCGGAAATGCCGTACCCAAATGCCAGACCGATCACTTTCGTCCACCACTTACTCAGCCCGTTCAGCGCATTCCGGGCGCCCATCGTTCCCACTCCTGGGTGGTAGTAGGCCACTTGAGAGGCATCATGGACCAGCATCTTGTAGAGCTTTACGACGTTGGAGTTGCTCTCGCCGAACTCATTACCCGTCCCGTCGCAACAGATCACGATGTTCTTTGCCATAGATGCGGCGGATTGTCCGCCCAGCTGATGGGGTTGTCAACTGCAAACTCAGGCTTGTTACGAAATCAGAACAGACAGGTGGAAGCCAAAGGCAAAACGGCATGCAAGTAGGGAATTGCATAATCTCGCCTGATTTTGACAGCTACCGCTTCATGGCAGCAGTCAATTCAGTTTGACGCTTGTTAGATTGTGGCGGGCGCGGTCAGAATCGAGAATGGCTTTAAAGAATCACGCGCGAACCTTCGCCGCGGAAGGGAAGTGGCCGGTGGCCATCTCTTACAGCACGAGTTTGTCATGAAAAAAAACTCTACCAGTGGCGCACACGCCCGACGTCAACGTGCACGAAGTCCGAGCTGCGATAATACCCCACTCCTCCGCGATGCAGGCGCAGGGCTGCGTCACGCAGCTCCGACGTCGGTATCCCGCTAAGGCGAATGTCGATCGCTTCGGCCTGCATATGTAGGCTGTGCTGCGCCACGCCGGTATGAGGGTTGCGCGTGCGCAGAAATTCGTTGCTCCGTGGCGTACGGTAGCCGCAAATCACATCGATTTCACCACCGGAATCGTCCAGCGATCCGGTAAGGTCGTAGAGAAGGTCGAAGAGGCGAGGATCGAAATGGCGCACGTCTCCGGTGCGGTGGTCGCGCAGAAAATGGTCGAGCTCGTCCAGCGCCTCGGGAATGTATTGATCACCGCGACGGTAGACAACATCCAATCGCTCGCCCGTGTGAGTATGAAAGAAGCGAAGCCGGTATTCGTGTGGGGATGAAACCGCCGATGCTGCGGTCTGCCCCAGCGTCGCCAGCAGCAAAAAAAGAATCACCGACAAAGCGAACTTGCAACGCACGCTGGGCGAGGCCGCCGAAAATGGCGGACGTTCTTGTTCACGTTCTTGCAAGATGTTGAGTCTACTGGATTGGAAGAGGCTCACGCGAGTTAGATGCGGTTCAACCCCCATTCGGTTCGGCAATACCCAGTCCCAAAAACCATCGCAGCAAGGGGGCTGAAGCCCCGCCGAATGTGGTGGTTGACGCGGCCCTAAAGAGCCGCTCTTCCACGGCGGTGCCTAGGGATGTTCCGTGGCCAACGCTTTCTCAAGTTCTGCGTCATAACCATAGATATCGTCGAAAAACCGAATCTGGTTTTCCTCGTTCACCGTAGCTGTCCCGTAGACGATCAGTACCGGAATTCGCGTGACGAGGTTCACCTGAAGATTGTTTTTATCGCCGTTCATCGTGGCTTTCACGCGGTCTAAATCCCAGCCAGGATTGTTTCGCAACACCCAGGCAACGAGGTCCGCAGGCTTCTCTACCCGAATGCAGCCATGGCTGAAATCGCGGACGTCCGGCGAGAACAGTTCCGGAACATCTGTGCCGTGCAGGTACACGTTGTCAGGATTGGGGAAGATGATCTTCACCAGGCCCAGTGAATTCGTGTCGCCGGGCTTTTGCCGCACCATCAGGTGAAGCGATCGTATGCCCGCTAAAACCTCCGGGCTGACTTGATTGTCGGTGACGACCTCGCCTTTTGGCGTGACCACTTCAAAATCATGCTTGGCGAGGTAGTTCGGGTCCTTCAGGATGTGGGGCACGATTTCGCTCCGCTGAATGCTGGGAGTCACGTTCCAGTAGGGCCGGAAGACCACGTATTGGATCTCTTTCTCAAAGATCGGAGACTTGTGGCCGTAGGCCTTTCCAATGATGACGTTCTTGTAGAAGGCGATGGTGCCATCCGGGTTCATCGCGCGTACGCGATACTCGGGAAGATTCACAACTACGGGCGGTTGGGAGAAGGAATGCGGAAGCCAGCGCCACCGTTCGAGTGTCAACTTGATCTGGCGAATGCGGGCCGCCGGAGGCGTATTGAGTTCTTTGATCGTGCGCACGTCAAGGTTGCCGGTGGGAGTTTCCCCATGTCTGTCCTGGTAATGCTTTACGCCTTCGACGAGCGCACCGTCATAGATGGTTGCATTCGAATTCAGTTGTACACTCGCGGGGATGTCGCCGATGACTTGAAGAAACCGCCCCAAGTGGACCACGCCAGCGTAGCTTTGGCCGGGCCGCACTGTCTTCGTGATGGTGGGTAGCTTCTCTCCCTCAACTTGGTTTGCGTAGCCTTCATAAACCGGCAAGAGCGCGAGCAGCTTTCGGTAGCCCAGGAAGGGCGGTTCCAGCTTCTGGATTTCGGCGGCTGGATCGGCTGCATTCACGACATGGGTCTGAATGAATTCCGCCAAAGGGAGTTGATTGCCCTCCACATCGAGCTGAAATTTGAATTCTGTTGGATTTACGCGGCCACAGTGGATGGCACGGATGTAGCGCATCACCGAAACCGTAAGCGCGGTATCGAACGAGACAAGGTCTTGTTCAGACGGTTTTTGGTCAAGCTTCGTTTGCCCCAGCTTGAGCAGGCGGCCCTGCCATCGCGGGCCGTCGTAATCTTCAGGGTCGAGGCCTTTAGTGTCGGCATGTTGTAAGAGCTCGATCACGGCCAGCCCCTCAGGGCGGACGCGGCCGTTCTGAACCCAAAGCAAAGAAGAACTGTTCGTCTCGTAAAGTTTGGCGACCTCGGCTTTGTATGGAGTAAAGTCGGGCCAGCGCAGATCGGCATTGCGCCCTGAGTCCACAATGGCGTGGAGCGCCGGAACACCCGAGGCAGACAACGTCTGGCCCGCAAGAGCAGAGTGCGGCTCCGCGAAGAACGCAGGGAAGGTCTTGCCGCTCGCAATCGACATTCCGGCAAGGACTACACTCGTTAGAACGATCATCCACTGAAGCCTATAAGTGGGATTCCTCATGGCAAACCTCCGCTTAATGTTTTATTTGAGTATCGGAGGCAATTCCAGGGTTCCTCTTAATTGGAAGGGATTTCTTGCGCCAGTATCGCCGCGATCGAACGCTTGAGGCTTTGATTCGCAAGGTGGATGTCTGCGAACCGCATAAGCCGACTCGTCGGCTTTCAGGACAAGTGCCTTGGTTCGGCTGTTGCGAGCAGGCCTTAGCGTAAACAGGCCTGCGTGGGTGCGAAGAGGCGCCCGAAATGGTTGTTACAGCTTCCTCAAGACCTCGAGGTTCTGTGTGCATCCCAAGTATCGTTCAGCAGTCAGCCGGAAACATGGCAAGGTATCACTGGCAATCAGCGGTCTACTGCGCGGCCGCAATCTCTTCCTGCTGATCTTCCGCCTCTTGCCAACTGGAATTGGGGTTGTATGCTTTCATCGTTCCGGCAACAACGTTGGTCCTCGGGCCAAGATCCTTCTCGTAGACGATTCCATCCGGGCCAACCATGAATGTCTTCACACCCGATGACCTGTATTCCGCGGGATAGGCCACAAATGCGAATCCTCCGGTCAATTTGCCGTTGACCATGTAATTCTTCGTGCCACCGGGGCCATTCTTCCCTTGTCGGGTCACGACGCGAAAGTAGTAACCGCGGTAAGGAGTGGGAGCGCCCTCTTGAGTTTTCGTGTAGCCCGCGGCGACGGCCGCGGCCACAAGCGGCCCGATAGGGCTCTGTGGTTCGCCATCCGCAGCCTTCCAGTACAGGCCATTCTGCTGCCCTGGCTCACTGAAGATTTCGCGGGCGTACTGATCGCCGTGCGTGGAACGGAATTCCTTTTGCGCCGCCACGAGCTCCTGGCAAACGCGGATGGCTGATAACTCATTGCGGCCAACGCGCCGGTACAAAATTTCCTGCTTTCCTGCTTGGGTGTCGAAAAACCACGCGCCGCCTTTATCCATGAGCGGTATGGGCGTGGGCCAATTTCTCGCCCCGATATACAGAACCGTGGTTCCGTCCGGTTCCTGGACCAGACGATGCATTTCCCCATACTTCTCCACAAAGTTCGCGCGGCTCTGGGCGTCCTCAATCTGGTCACCCGACGAGATGATTTCCTTTCCGTCGGGGCCCAGAATATCGATCAACGTTTTTTCGTCGTTGCTCTCCGTGGCCGCGACGAGTGCGCTGCTGGCATCTTCGGGCGACGAGAAAGTTTTCTGGCCGGGCTGCTGCGCCAGGGATGGCGTGAGCGAGCACCCCGTCAAGAAAGCAGCGACTGCGGCCAGTCTAAGAAACGTAGCGTAATAAGGCTTGTAGAAATTCAAGATGATGCGTGGCATTTGATCTCTCCAATTCACACTTTGCAAACTCAGCAACGTAATAAGAACTTCGATTACCGGTGCCCGCCACCGCCATGTCCACCACCGCCGGCGTGCGCACCTCCACCGCCACTGGCATGAGCCGTGCCCATACTGGCGCTGCCTCGCGAGGAGTAGCTCCGGGCCTGCCCGCCGTGGGAATAGCCGCTAAACGCGCCGGATCGGACGCCGCTTTGACCGCTGGGTGCCGCGAATCCTCGGGCAGCCTTGGTGTTTCCGTCGAAAGGCCGTGCGGTTGCGCCGGGACGGTTGGCTGCAGCACCACGCGCTCCAACGTTTCCATTCGTAGACCGGTTGCCAGCATTAGCCCGGGACCCGTCCCGCGCACCGTCACCCCCACGTGCGCTTCCTGCCCGATAGAAATTGCTCCGGTTATAAAACGTGTTGCTGCGGGAGTAGTACCGGCCGCCGCCGTACATCGCGTATCCGCCGCCCCAGTTGAATCCCCAGTGATTCCAACCCCATCCGAACCCGCCGTACCACCCGATGCCGAAACCGCCACCCCATGACATGAACGGCCCGCCAAACCAAATTCCGGGATAGGGATACCAACCCGGCCACGCATTGATGGGCTCTCCGTAAGCCAGCCACGGATCGTACGCCGGGACGTAGACCGTCTGGGGATCAGAAGGCTCAACCGAAATTGTCGAGTCTTGCGTCGTGACATTCTGCTGCGGCGTGCTCTTGAGATCGCCTGCCGCTTGGGCGCGCCGGCGCATCACCTGCACGGCATCCATCACATCCGATTGCTGATTGAAGTAGGCATCGCCGAGGGATGACGCCCACGAGAGGTTCTTGTCCATGTTTCCCAGCACGGAGGGAAACGCAGTGAGCGCTTTCACGCTGGGGTCCCACGGTTGCTGGTCCACGGCCTGACCCAGCGCATCGCCATTTAGGTTGGGATTCGCCTGCACCCAGCGGTCGGCCTCTACGACTTGCTCGGGGAACGTGGCCGCCGCCAAAATCTGTGCTACCAACGAATCCGGATACAGCGCAATCGGTGCAACCAGCCGCTGTAACTGCTCAGGACTCTGTTGTGCGTAGGGCGGGGCCGACGCTGCCTGCGCTTGTTCGTCTTGTGGTTGCTGCTGGGGAGCCTGCTGGTCTTGCTGCGCAGATAGCGTTCCCGGCCAAACGGCAAGCAGCAGAACTGAACACAACATAGGAATTAAACTTCGCCTGCCCAAGCGACGGCTTAGTGATCCTGCGGCATGTTCGACAATTTTCATAACTTTGAATCCTTCCACTCACGCAGCTAATTTTCGGCGCATCGCTCTTTAAATGCTGTGCAGAATGGCTCACTTCGGGAACAAGCAAAGACTGCGCATTGAGACGGGATGGCTTGCTGCCGGTCCCACCGACTTACTCTGCACGGCCAGTGGTCAAACTCGCTCAGGCAATGTCTGCACCATGGCCTTGTTCGTCGACGTCGCCACGACTTGTGCTTTTGTTTTCGGTTGGAGTAATGGATATTGATTGTGCGTTGTCGACTTGTACCGAAGGGAATCCAGGTCTTTCCACCGATAGACCGTCTGGTTGCGGGACAAACTGCTCGGTTGCGCCGTCCACAGGATAGCCGCTTTCTTCGATGTCTCGAACGAGTTCAGCGTTCGAATCAGGATTCTCAGATGGACCAGCCGCCACTTTTGTCATATTGCCCTCCACACTTCCGGGATGGTTTTCAAGTTGGTGTCCGTCCATACAAAGTGCCATGCAGCTCGTGCGATCGCCTATGCTGGATGGCCAAAGGGTCGGGCGGTCCCAGGGTTGTGTTACGGAGTGCGGGAATCTCTCCGTTTGTTCGTTCCGGTACTGCGCGCTCGGTTCTTCGCGTCTGTGTCGGCGGTGTTCTCTCTTGTTCTGGAGACCAGCTTCTTGGACTGCTGGACCATTTCTGCTTCCTTCGCGTTTACTCGCTTGGTGATTTCTCGTCTCTCCCCGGTGTTAGGCATGCATCCTCCTTATGAATTACGAATACAGATGTCGAGCAGCTCGCGCTTCGGGCGGTGGATGCTACTCCCAGCGCTCCAGAAGTTGGACTTGCTTTCTAATGGACGTAGCGCTGTCATCGATGAGCTCGGCGTCCGGCTTGAGATCCACAGAAAGGTCAGCTGAGATTCGTCTGAGCTTTTGGGCATGATGTTCCAGCTGACTCGCGTCTCTGATGAGTACTTCGATGATCGATTTCAAATGTTCTTTCATGATGGCTCCTCCAAAGAAACCACTCCAGCCGCCGAGATACGCGCGGCTGGGTGGTAGGGATGTACTGGTTTGATATGGCCAGCGTTCCTTTGATAGCACGACTCTTCGCTTTTTATTCAGGCAACAAGAGCTGGTTCCGCGGCCGGCTGATGTAGGTTGATCTGCTCGGCGCCCGAATTCTGCAGGATATTCCGCGCATGCTGGACTTCATCCGCGGTGCCGTGGGCAATCAGCAGGAACTTACCAGCTTTAACCGACTCTTCATACTTCAAGATGGTGTCCTTCGGAATGCCCAGACTGAACAGCCCCGCTCCCAACGCGCTCACTCCGCCAACCACAACTGCGCCTTCCAGGGCGGCGATAATCCAGGTGACAACGGGACCGGCCGCGATGATAGGGCCTAACCCGGGGATCAGGAAGAACGCCGAGCCGAACAGCAGGCCCCAAAGTCCGCCCCAAAAAGCTCCCGCTTTGCCCCAATACATCATCCGGTCGCCCGTGTTGTAGAAACCAACTACATTTTCCTCCGAATGGTAATCACTGCCGATGATGGAGAGCTTCTTGACGTCGAACCCGCCATCTTTCAATTCCTTCACCGCCTTTTCGGCCCCAGAATGCTGTGCAAACACTGCCGCTACGGAGTTGCTTGGATTGCTTGGCGCTGTCGTACGAATCATGATGAGTTTCCTTTCAAGCTGTGGGTATTAATACCGCGATCTCTGCGAAACAGAGCTCGTTTAGCTGTGACTAACTTAAAGATGCTGCGCACTAAGTCAGTCTCACCCTTCATGCCTGAGATTGCCTGATCAATTCTGATCAGTATTGAAAACGAAGTTCAGCGACTCTTATGGAAGAAGCAACGGAGCAATGACAGAAGCAAGGGAGCAATATGGCAAAAACTGCAGTAGGTCTGTTTGAAAATTCAGGGTCGGCCGACGAGGTCGTTCGCGATCTTACGGCCAAGGGTTTCCTCCAGAACGATATCCGTGTTTTAGGAGAGCCCGTCGAGATGCCAGGCAGCGGCCTCATGAGTACTCCACACTCTGATTTCGAGGTCGATTTAGTTCGGGACCTGACAGCGTTCGGAGTCGTCGAAGGGGATGCGGAAGCGTATGTCCAAGGCGTGCGCCGTGGAGGCGTCATGGTTTTCGCAACTGGTACCGGCAAAAACGCGGACCAAGCCGCCGAGATTATGAACTGCCACGGTGCCCTAGAGATTGAAAAGATTAGTGCAACACAGCCAGAGCTTCCGAACGCGGAGGTCGGTGAGGAAATTCCAGTTCGCGATCCTTCGACCCAAACTGGCAGGGTGCGTTCCGCCGGTTCCGGTGCTCGCCTGTTTGTCTGGTAGTTTCTTCCGGCAGTTTCTTCGCGAAACAGACGTTTGGTCGCTCGCGCGCCGAATAACAGGGAGGTTCAAGAATCATGACGACTGTCGCAAAGTTTGCAAGGGTGCCGACGTCTCGATCGAGCAGACAAATCGCAACCAACGACGATGCTGCGGCCAATGAGGAAGAGGTTGAGGAGCAAATTGAGGAACATAACGTGAACAGAGAAGCAGGTGAAAATGCGGCCAGCGGCCCGCTACCGCTCATGAGCAACGAACAGAGCGAGACTGCCGACAATGCTGTGGCCTCCAAAGAAGGAATTGAAGAGCAAGCGGAGGAAAGTCGAATAGACAAGGTGGCTTTTGAAGATGGTGTGAGCACGGCTTCAGCCAAAGAGTACATCAAGCGCGGACACACGCATGATTAACGAGACACTGGTGCATCCACGAGGAACATCACTGAGGGAGTCGACCGGCAAGGTACAAACAGTTACCGCGAGCACGTTTACCCGGCTGGTTCTAGAGGCAGAAGGACCAATCGCGGTTGAGTTCATGTCTTACGGATGCGCTCACTGTCGAGCGATCGAGCCGGTTCTGGAGCAGGTGGCGGAAATGGTGAAGGCCCAGGAGAAGATCTTCAGGGTCAACATTGCAGTCGAACAGGAACTCGCAGAGAGCTACCAGATCGAGGGTACGCCGACTCTGATCATGTTTCTTGACCGGAATGAGGTTGGACGAGTCGAAGGGCCATCCCCGACAGTATCGAGCGTCCTGGCCGCGGTGACGCAGCCCTTTGAGTCATGAACGAAGAACAAGTGACGCCGATGCAGAAGCAGCCTAAGCCAATTCTCCTATTCAATGACGAATGCGCCGTCTGCCGTCACATTGGGCATTGGGTGCAAAGGTCAGCGCAGAGCAAGTCGGGTGAGGCGAGCATCCTCGTGCAACCGATTGGTGACGACCCGGAGAGACTTCGGTCGCTCAATCCCGACCTCGATATTTGGAACGCCTATGAAACGATCCACGTGCTCATGCCCGACGGCTCAATGAGGCTGGGAGGGGAAGCCGTTGCGGAGACTCTAAGGGATTTGCCCAACACGAAATGGTTCGCGTGGACTTTTGCCACTACCATATTCGGGTTCCGGCCCTTTCAACTGATACTCAACATGTCCTATGCGATCCTCTCAGATGTGCGACCTCTGTTCGGCTGCGAGAGTTGCGGCAAGCCAAAAGTTCTGAGACCGATTCAGTGGTTGAGGACACGAATGAAGACCTTATTCGGCGGGAGCCCGCACGCAAGCCCGAGCCCGCATTTCAGTTCGCTTTCGGCCGCGAGGCGTCGACCGCTAGCGGTCTCGGCAGAGCCACTTCCTCAATCAAGTCACTCCTGAGGTTTCGAGAGTTCAGGTCGCCGAGTGAGCGGCGAGTGTCACCGTGGGAACGGCAGAGACTGCGCGGAGATAATCCCTTTGCCTTCCTGAACTGTGATGAATTGGTTCGCTGAGACGTCGGAGTAGGAATCTTTGTGGCCGCTGGGCCAGATGATCTCCAAGCCTACGGTCTTTCCTGCCGCTGGCCTGCCCAGACCAAACGTTAAGGGAAGTTCGCTCTGGGATAAGTAGCTGGACCCCGACTTGACCATGGCGAATAGACGGGCACCGTTAGCGGTTTTCACCGTGACTTTCGCACCGATGCCGTCGCGGTTTGAGCGCGTTCCGATCGTTTTCACACGGAGCATGTCATTCTTGTTTCCATTGTCATTTCTCAACAATCGGGCCGGGCCGTTATTGGCGGTGATCACCAGATCGAGATCCCCGTCGTTGTCGACATCGGCGTAGGCCGCGCCACGGCCGACGATTGGACGCTGCAGCGCTGACCCTACCTTTGCCGTCATTTCTTCAAACTTATTGTTGCCGAGATTATGGAAGAGATGCGGCGGCTGCGCATACTTCACGTTCGGCTGCACGACGCTGATGTCATCGGAAACGTGGCCATTCACGGCGAGAATATCGAGAAGCCCGTCGAGATCGTAATCGAAGAAAAATGTGCCGAAGGTGAGCGACTTGTTGGACATGGTCGCGATGCCCGTTTTGGCGGCTTCGTCGGTGAACAGTCCCGAACCGTCGTTGTGATAGAGCGACATGCTCTCGTTGGTGAAATTGCCGAGAACGAGACTCTGCCAGCCGGAGTTGTCGTAGTCAGCGGCGTCGGTGCCCATGCCGGCGCGAGCCGTGCCGGCTTCGCCATACGCCAGGCCGGCGGCCACTCCTACGTCAGTGAAGGTGCCGTCGTGATTGTTGTGATAAAGCTTGTTGGGTTCGGTGTCGTTCGAGACGAAGAGATCAAGCCAGCCGTCGTTGTCGTAATCGAGCAGGGCGACCCCGAGTGCCTTGCCGGTCGGGTCATAGAGGCCGGCTTTCTTAGTCACATTCTCAAACGTTCCATCGCCTTTATTGTGAAACAGCGATGAGCTTTGTCCCTTAAATCGTTGGGGAGTGCAGTAGGACTTGTTCTTATTATCGAGGGAACAATATTGATCGGTATCGATGGACCACTCGATGTAATGGGCGACGAAGAGATCGAGCTTGCCGTCGTTGTCGTAGTCGAACCAAACGGCACTGGCGGAGAATCCGGGATCAGCGACTCCGGCCTTGGCGGTCACGTCGGCGAACTTTCCGTTGTGAAGATTGCGAAACAGGTGATTCGAGCCGACGGTAGTGATGTAAATGTCGTCGTATCCGTCGTTGTCGTAATCGCCCACGGCGCAGCCGAGTCCGTACATTTCGAGCGCAAGTCCGGCCTGGCGGGTAACGTCGGTAAACGTGCCATCTCTGTTGTTGTGATAGAGAGCAGGATAAGAATTGCCGGATTTGTGACCCGGCCAGTCCATGGAATTGACGAAAAGGATGTCCTGCCAGCCGTCATTGTCGTAATCGATGAAGCAGACACCGCTGCCCATGGTTTCCGGGAGATATTTCTTCCCGAAGGCGCCGGAGTTGTGTTTGAACCGAATTCCGGCTTGGGCCGTGATGTCGGTGAACTCGATGGGTCCGGAGGGATGCGCTGAAGTCGTGGCGACAGGCGCAGGCGGAGTCGATGTTGGGATTGAGCTTGGCGTCGCCGTGGGAGCGGGTGGCGCGGGGTGAGTGGTATCGACGGGCGCGGTTGTTGCCGGCTGATTCGTAGAGGCCTTCTTACAGCCCACCAGAAAGGTGACGCCGGCAATGAGGCATAGTGCCCAGCGACGGGCGGGTCCGAGATTTCTGTTGCCATGCCAGATCACTACGCGGCAACCGCCTTTGCCGCACTCTCGCGGCGCGAATCCAGCCAAATTTCCACCAGCATCGCCGCCGGTCCCACGATGAAGAGGGCGTAAAACGGGGCGTAGACAACCTGGCGCAGGCGCAGCACCATCTCCAGCAGAGCAACCAGAAAAACTACGATGCATTGTCCGCGCTTGGATCGAACTGTGGTTTTAGGATCGGTGATCATGAAAAAAATGAATAATTGATACATCGGCCCGGTGATCGGCGCGACCTCGGACTGCCAGGGATTGCCAGTCATCCAACTGCGCAGGAAGGCAAACGCGAGAAACGATGCGACGTAGATGCCCGTGATGTGAAAACGATGAAGGCGCGCAATAATGACCGATCCCAGCACCCAGATGACGAGCATCGGCCACAGATAGTTGCCCCATTGAATGCTCAGGCTTGCGACAGTATCTGCAGCGAGAAACAGCAGGACCGAGATTCCGAAGTTAGACGGATTCCAGATGTGGCGGCCCTTCACCCGAAGCACATACTTCGACATGATGGAGATCGCGGCGCAAAGAGCGTACGGCCAATAGGCAGGTGAGCGAACCAGGATGCCGACGCTGATTCCGGAAATATACGCGCTGGCAGGATTCAACCACTTGTGCAAAAAGATGCGTCCCAGCACCATTTCTAACGCGATGCTGGTAACGATGGCGAGCAGCGTCTTCGGATAACTCTCGAGAATGCCGAACGACAAGTGGCCCACGAGCAAAATACAAGTGATGAACGCCGGCGCAATGTATCGATTGTCAAGACTGAACCATGGCTTGCGCTGGACCGGTGCCTGCGTGGGTGAGAGTGTCTGAGTTGTTGGACTCATACAGGCTCCTTAATCTTGTGCAATTGGTGCGGAGCGGGCTGGTCGATGGTCTGCACTTTGCCCGACGGCCAGCGGATCACAGCCTTTTCGATCTTCGGCGCTTTCCCCAGCCCGAAATGCAGGCGGCGATCGTTCTGCGCAGAGAAGCCGGTGCCTCCGGAAACCTCCTGCGCCTGTTGCTCGCCATTCCAGAATAGAGTAACCCGCGCGCCGATCGCGCTGCGATTACTCGCCGTTCCTTCCAGCTGAAACTCGATCCAATCATTCTCTGGCGTAACCGTATTCTTGTAGACCAGCAGCGGTCCTTTTTGATTGGCGACCACCACATCGAGCACTCCGCGATTCCACAAATCAGCGAGAGCCACGGCGCGCCCGTCGTAGATGTCAGTAACGCCAACCGCTTGGGCGACGTCGATGAACTTGCCGGCGCCGTCGTTCAACCAGACGCGCTTATTCTGATAGCCCGACAAGCTGCGTCCATCGAATGCCGGCCAGTTCTTCGCATCGCCAATGATCGTGCTGTTGCCTCCGGCGACTTTGGAGAAGTCATACCAATAGCTGCGGTTGCGGTCCAGCGAGATGTATCCGTTGGCCAGATAGAGATCGAGCGTTCCGTCGTTGTTCAGATCGCCAAACTGGGCGCCAAAACTCCAGCCGCCGAGTTCTACCCCAAAGTCGCGCGCGAGATTTTCATATCGAATCGCGTCTCCAGACGTTCCCTGTTTCGGCACCCAAAGATTGTTACCCTGAATGAGAACGCCGTCTTCGGATATGTTGGAGACGTAAACCGCGTACTGGCCCTGATTCAAAATATCCCCAAAGGCAGCGTTCATCCCGCTCTTGGGGGCAAAACCGATCCCGGTCTGCTTGCCCACTTCGTGAAACTGTTTGCCATCATTGAAATAGAGTTCGGAGACTCCGTAATCGTTTGCCACAAAAAGGTCGGGATGGCCCGTGCCGCGCAAGTCTGCGGCGGATGCGGCCAGCGCCCAGCGATGGCTGTCAATGCCCACCTTGGCGCTGACCTCTTCGAACTTGCCGTTGCCCATATTGTGAAACAGATATTTTCGGCCGCCGTTCTTGGCATACTCAAAGCTGTCGGGCATGATGCGCGTCGTCGTGAGGTGCCAGAGGTCGATGTCTTCAGAGTAATAACCTCCAACGAAGAGATCGAGAAGGCCATCGCCATCGTAGTCAAACCATATCGCGGTATTGGCATTGAACCAGCGGGGCAGCCCGGCCTGTTCGGTAACGCGCGTGAAACCGTGTCCCTGATCGTTGTGGTAAAGCTCGGGACGCCCCCACTTGATCAGGAACAGATCTTCGTAGCCATCGTTGTCGTAATCTCCCCAAACCGCGCCGGTGGAGACTCCCGTACCGGGCTGGTTGACGTCAGCGATGCCGAGTTCACCAGCCACATCCTTGAACGTGCCGTCGTGCATGTTGCGATAGAGCGCGTTCTTGCTGCCGATTGCGCTGTTGACGACGTAGATGTCAGGCCAGCCGTCACGATCGAAATCGACAATCGATACCGAAGCGCCCATCGAAGCGACTTCCGGCATGATAGGTTCGAGCTTGGGATCGAGTGCCGGAGCCTGGTGAACGAAGTTGATGCCGGCGGAATTAGACACTTCCTGCAAATAGAACCCGTGACGAGCCAGGGCCACGGCAGAGTCGAAGCCTGCTCGATTCGGATCGCGTCGCGCCGAGATCCGCCTGATCACGAGTGGCGTAACGATCAGACCGACGAAGATAATGCTCAGAAGAACTCTCGCGATGCGATTGCCGGTCATTGTGTCTGCGCACTCCGGCTCTGCGCGTCCCCGCCCGCTGCGCTCGAACTGCGATCGCGCAATGCATTCTTAAAGACTTCCGGTGTTACATACCGCGTGTGATAGTTCTTCCAGTCGTCGGGATGCTGGCGGTATGTCCACTCATCTTCGAGTGCGCCCGGCCGCGTCGTATATTCATTTTTGGCGTGGTAAGGCAGAGGCAGAACGGTCTTCGAGAATGTCGAATTGTAATCGCCGTCTTTGATCCAGCCATCGCCTTTGATGACGAAATCGCGGACCCAGCCGGCGGGAGGCGGCGGTTGCTCGGCGAAGCGCATGGCGAGTTCGTCGCCCGAGTTCACGATAACGTAGCGGTCGTCGATCGTCTTCAACAGTTCGCGGACATCGCCGTAGCGGGTGTAGTAGCCGATCAAATCGCGCCAGCGCTGCTTGGTCCCTTCAATGACGTTGTAGTCGGGAACCTCTGGCGCTCCCGCTCCCACCGGCATGTGCATCACCGAGTAGCCGCGATAGTGCAAGTCGGCCGCAGTCGGATCCAAAGTTACCTCTTTCAGCGGTGTGTTGGGCGCGCCCTGCGCCCAGTGGATCGCGTCCCAGTATATTTCCAGATTCGTGCGCAAGCGCACCCGGCGAGGCGTTCCGGGCAGGAAGATATTCGTGAGGTTAAAAAGAATCGTCTTCTTGCGACCGGCAGGAAAACCGAGATTATCTTGCGCCGTAACCCAGCCGCCGCGACCGTCGGGCACCTCGACGCTCAGTCCGTGGGCGCGCCAGCGGCTACCTTGCGTGATCGCAACGTTCACCGACGATTCGGTGTCGTGGATGGAGCCTTGCGCAATCAGATAAAGTGGGCCGCTTTTCGGCGCGTCATCGCCGAGATCAAGCTCCAGATAGTGGTCGCGCGTTACGCCCTGGAACTGGCCACGCCCAAAGCTGCTCACCGCTTTGCCGTCAAGAGTGCGGACGAGTTCAGTCACATCCTGCCCGGTGTCGTCCACGGCGCGGACGATGTCATGTGGAGTGAAGACCGTGGTGATGCCGAGCTTCGCCGGAGGA
>JBELAE010000169.1:0-10292 GCA_049509155.1 Candidatus Sulfotelmatobacter sp. | reverse complement strand
GGTATCTCGCAATATGAAATTTCCAATTTTGCGCGGCCGGGATTTGAATCGCAGCACAATCTTAAATACTGGACACGGCAGGCCTATCTCGGCTTCGGCGTGGACGCTCATTCCATGCTAGCATCTGCGACGCTGGATGTCGACGCGGTCCGTTTCTCTACCGCAGATGTCCTTGAAAAATATGTTGCGGGATCGCCCTTGCACAGGACCGCGGTCTCGCGCACGAACGCATTGGAAGAGTGCTTCTTTCTCGGATTGCGCTTGAACCAGGGCGTCGACCTGTGCGAAGTGACCGCTCGCTTCGGGCAGAGCTAGTCGGTGACGGACTGTTGCAGCAAGACGGCGACCGCATTCGCCTTACGCCACGCGGGCGGTTGCTTTCCAACGAGGTCTTCCAGGCTTTCATCGGGACTGCGACCCTTCCGTGAAAACGAGCGTATAATCGGCATTGGATCTTCAGCGCTGGCTCCAGAAGAGCATGGCAGTCTAATTTCCAAACCATCCGGTCGGTTGGGTGGCAAAGCGAAACACGCAGAATCGCCAGTGTTCATGCGGGTTGTCCGATCCTTCCCCTTTCCCTTCCGGGAGTAACTTCTTCCTCTTCCAGCGCTATGTTCTAATCACAATTCGGGGCGATCGAAGCGCCCCCAAATGCGGGACTGCGCGGGTTGCAGTGCCCGAGTGAGTTGGAGGAACTTTGGATTTCCAGCTGAACGAAGAGCAGTTGCATTTGAAGAAAAGCGTCCGCGAGTTTGCCGAGCGCGAGATCAAGCCCAACGTCATGAAGTGGGACGAGGCCGGCGAGTTTCCGCTCGCGACCATCAAGGAACTCGGCAAGCTTGGTCTGCTGGGGATGATATTTCCTCCCGAGTACGGCGGCGCGGGCATGGGCTATGTGGAGTACGTCACCGCCATCGAGGAACTCTCGCGGGTCGACGGTTCGGTCGGAATCATCGTGGCAGCGCATACATCGCTGTGCTCAAACCATATTTTCCTTGCGGGCAACGAGGCGCAGAAAAAGAAATACGTCAGCAAGCTGGCGACCGGGGAGTTCATCGGCGCCTGGGGGCTAACCGAGCCGTCGTCGGGATCGGACGCGGGCAGCGCCCGCATGACGGCGGTCCGCAAGGGAAACCACTGGGTGCTCAACGGCACCAAGACTTTCTGCACCAATGGCCACTACGCCGACGTGATCGTTGTGCTGGCGGTCACCGATCGCGCCGCGCACACGCATGGAATTTCCGCGTTCGTCATCGAGAAAGATACCAAGGGATTTCGTCCCGGCAAGAAAGAAAACAAGCTCGGTCTCCGCGCCAGCGACACGGCCGAACTGATCTTCGAAGACTGCGTGATTCCCGCGGAAAATCTGCTGGGCGGCGAGGGCCAGGGATTTCCCGACGCCATGCGCGTGCTCGATGGCGGCCGCATTTCGATTGCCGCTTTGTCGCTGGGCATGGCCGAGGGCGCGTACGAGGCCGCGTTGAAATATTCGAAACAGCGTCAGCAGTTCGGCAAAGCGATCAGCGATTTCCAGGCAATCCAGTGGAAGCTGGCCGACATGGCCACCGAGATCGACGCCGCTATGCTGCTCACCATGCGCGCCGCGTCCATGAAAGACGCGGGTATGAAGACCACGCAGGAATCTTCAATGGCAAAACTCTACGCCAGTGAAGTGGCCGTCCGGTGCGCCAACGAGGGCGTGCAGATTCATGGCGGTTACGGCTTTATCAAGGATTATCCCGCCGAAAAATTTTACCGCGACGTGAAGCTGTGCACCATCGGCGAAGGCACCAGCGAAATCCAGCGATTAGTGATCGCCAGACAGCTGCTAAAGGACTAAGCTAGCGGGGCGGCGACCCACGCCGCCGCTTCAGGCATTTCCATGTTCATCGTTCACGGCGCCTACCATTTCTGGCCGAAGCGCGTCGCGTTCCGCGATGACTACTGTCTCACGTGCCAGGCCCCGCGGCGTTCGATCGCAATCCGCACCTTCGATGTCGGACATATCTTCTGGATGCCGATTCTGCCCGTTGGCTTCTGGAAGCATTGGAAATGCATCCTGTGTGGTCGAGATCCCCACGTCAGCCCGAAGACTCGCCGTTCCTTCAAGTGGGCGGGCTTGGCTTGCCTAACCATTTTTTCGGCGGCGTTCTGGGCAGCGCCGGTCGAGGGCGATCCGGATTCTGTCCTGATCAGTTGGGGCTTGCGCATCGCCGCGCCAGCCGGCGCGATCCTGGTTTTTGTCCATCTGCTCCGTACCCCACGGGATACTTCTTTGCGCGAGAAACTGGCTGCCATTCCACCTGCTGCCGATGCGGTCTGCCCGTTCTGTAACACACCACTGATGACCGGAAGTTCAGCGCGCTGGTCCTGTCCCGGCTGCGGAGTCGTCCGCTACTAGCTCCAAATGCGCCGCTCCAGCGAACCTCTCCTTACCTTTCGCAGACCCCAGTCGTGCTTTACACTGTTCGCTTGGACAACGTTCGCCTGGACATTGCTGGTTTGAAACAAAACACCCACCCGAGGGCTGATCAGACATTGATTGACCAGACATCGATCGACCAGACATCGATCGACCAGTCATGGATTGACGCGCTGCGCTCGGGAGATGTAAGGACTCTGGCGCGGACCATTTCCGTGGTCGAGAATCGTGCGCCAGGATGGTCCGATCTGGTGAAGGCCCTGTTCCCGCACAGCGGGAAGGCTCGCGTGATCGGATTGACCGGTTCGCCGGGAGCAGGGAAGAGCACGCTGGTCGACCACCTAGCGCGGCTCTATCGCAAGGAGGAACGCACGGTCGGAATTGTTGCCGTTGATCCCACGAGCCCCTACACCGGGGGAGCGATTCTGGGCGACCGAATCCGGATGCAGGAACATTTCGCCGATCCGGGAATTTATATTCGCAGCATGGCGACGCGCGGATCTCTGGGCGGGCTGGCCCGCACCACGGCCGACGTCACGACCGTGCTCGACGCTTCGGGTCGCGATGTCATCCTGATTGAGACGGTCGGCGTCGGGCAGGATGAAGTCGATATTGTGCGGCTGGCCGACATCACGGTCGTGATTCTGGTTCCCGGCATGGGTGATGATGTGCAGACCATCAAGGCGGGAATCATGGAGATTGCCGACATTTTCGTGATCAACAAGAGCGATCGCGAGGGCGCAGAACGCGTGGAACGCGAAATTCGTGGTTTGCAGTCACTGGGGAGTCACCAGGACAAAGACAAAGCCCGCCACGACGGATGGATGCCCCCGATTGTGAAGACCATCGCCAGCGACGGAACCGGAGTCGACGATCTGGCCGCGGCGATCGCCGACTACGAAGCTTATCTGCAGAAGGAGAACCTGGCGCTGAAAAAGAGCGTCGAGAACTGGCAGGAGCGGTTGGTCGAAATGCTGCGCGATGTGATGCTGGATAAAGCGCGGGCGCAGTTCGCCGACGGGAACCTGTCGCGGCTGGCGACGGAAGTCGCCGAACACAAACGGGATCCGTACACGCTAGTGGAAGAGATCGCGGCGAAGGCAAGAAACGCGTAGGCCAAACCAGAAATCGTGGAGCCCCGGACGCCTTCGTCCGGGGAGGTTCGAGGCAAGCGTCGATTCGGGGCAGACCCGGTAAGCTAGGCTCGGAGCCGCGGACGAAGGCGTCCGCGGCTCCACAAGCAGGAATTGAAATTCAATGTTCCAGATCGACCATCTCGGCATCGCGGTGAAGTCGCTGGCGGCGGCCAAGGCGATCTATGAAAAGCTCGGCCTGAGCGTCTCGCCGGAAGAAACGGTGGAGCAGGAACAGGTCCGGCTGGTGATGGTTCCCGTCGGCGAGAGCCGGCTCGAACTGCTGGAAGCGACGTCAGAGAATTCGACGATTGCCAAGTTCATTGCCAAGCGCGGCGAAGGGTTGCACCATGTGTGCCTTAAGGTTCCTGATTTGACGGCGGCCGTCGAGCGCCTCAGAAAAGACGGCGTGCGCCTGGTGTCGGCAGAAATCAAAACGGGCGCCGGTGGGCACCAGTACGTGTTCGTGCATCCCGCGAGCACAGGCGGCGTGCTGCTGGAATTGGTACAGGGGTGAGAACCTAAAACCAGCCACGGATTTTCACGGAATACTACGGATAAAGCACAATTCAGAAAGCCAAGAACAACAGAGAAATGCTTCTTCTCGTCACCGATACTTCCGGCAAGAACGGCACTGTGGCCCTCGCGCGCGCCGGTGAACGCCATCTGAGCGGTGCTGAGCAGAGCGACACGAAGCGGATCAATGCCGAGCAGAGTGATGTTGAAGTGATCGAAGTGGTGCCGCTGGTCGGTGGCACGTTCTCGGCACAACTGGTGCCGCAGATTGCGGTCCTGCTGCAGAAGCACGGTTTCAGCAAGACCGATATCGGCGCTTTCGTCGTGGTCTCCGGTCCCGGATCGTTCACCGGTTTGCGCGTGGGGCTGGCGGCGATTAAAGCTCTGGCGGAGATTCTGCGGAAGCCCATCGTGCCAGTCTCGCTGCTGGAAACGGTCGCGACGGCCAGTGGCGTTCAGGGCAAGGTCGTGGCTGTGCTGGATGGTGGGCGCGGCGAGGTTTTTTTCGGAGCCTACGTGATCTGTGGTGAATCGGTGCAGGTTCTGCGGGAGGAACTGTTATCGCCGGCCGAATTTTTCTCCGCCGCGCATGAGGCCACCGTTGTCACTCCGGACCAGGCTTTGCTCGCGGCGGCGCGGGATGCCGGTCTTTCTGTCCGCGCCGTCGAGCCTCCAGATGCTGCGATGATCGCCCGCTTCGGATGGAAAAAACTGCAGGCTGGCGAAACCGTTTCGCCCGAGCAACTCGAAGCGAACTACATGCGCCGCTCAGACGCTGAGATGTTTGTGAAAAGAAGCTCTTAGCTCTTGGCTCTTGGCCCTTAGCTCTTTGCTGATCTTGGCCCCCTACTAACTCATTTGATCCGCCCTGCCACGCCCGATGATGTCCCCGCCATGACGGCAATGGAGCGCTCGTGTGCCTCCGCTGCACACTGGACCCCGGGGCAATATCTTGATGCGCTTGACTCCTCAGGCGTCGAAAGACTTGTCCTGGTGGCCGAAGCGCCGGTACATTCCGCATCCAACGAAGCGGCAAGATCTGACGCAGGCGGCCTGCAGGGCTTTCTTGTGGCGCGCCACGTTGCCGCCGAATGGGAACTGGAAAACATTGTCGTAGCTCCCTCGGCGCGTCGCAACGGGCTTGGGCAGCGGCTTTTGGGCGCCCTGCTGGCGGCGGCCCGGGAAACAAACAGCAGCTCCGTGTTTCTCGAAGTTCGCGAGTCAAACGCCCCAGCCCGCAACCTCTACGAAAAAGCAGGTTTCGAGCAGACTGGCCGGCGGAAGTCCTACTACGCAGATCCCGCGGAAAACGCGATTCTGTATCGCTTCAGTTTGGAATGAAATGATTCTCATGTTGAGACTGCACCACTCTTTTGGCATTGAACGGGTTTTTGGGCTGTGCTAGCCTGACCCCATAGAATCCCGGTTGGAGGTCTGCTGGATGCTGACTTCGAAAGACGAACTTCTGACCAATCATGAGGAGTTCCGCAGATTGGCTCAGGAGCATACGCAGTACTCGCAACGCCTCGATACACTCACCCAAAAACGTTACTTAAGCGAAGACGAGAAGCTGGAAGAGGTTCGTCTGAAGAAGCTGAAACTTCGCTTGAAGGACCAGATGGAGTCCATTGAGCGCGAGTACCGGCAGCACTACGGCGTCAACGTAGCGTAAATTCTGGCCAACCTCCAAGCGGCTTCGACCGTTAAGGGAGGATTGCATCTACCGCAAGGCGCGATCAGGCGCCTTTTTCCATTTCTACAGGCGTCGTTCTCCTTCCGCCACATCGGTTGTAGGGCAGTCTGGAAGCCGCCTGGGTGGGATCACTTCCGGGTTGCATCGTGCAACGTTCGGGTTAATGCGTGAGGTGCTCCCAGTTGAGGACGAAGTCGATGGGAACCGGAGTGCTGTCACCGCTGGGGCGGACCGCGAGAATCCGTTTGTCATCGGGAAGAATAGAAATGTCGAGGATGTTGGTGGGCAGCGATAGCAGTTCCCTCGGAACGGAGAAGTCAGGTTTGCTCGCTCCGGAGTGTACTTCCACATTGAATATTTTTTCGCCCTTGCGGTAACGCACGTTCTTGCCGTCCGCCGACCACTCCCCCGAACTGGTGGTGCCTCCGCTCGAAACCTGCCAGCGGGAGCCGGGAACGGGAAATGAAGTGACAAAAACTTCGTCGGTGCCGGTCTCATTCGAAATGTAGGCCAGCCACTTGCCATCCGGGGAGACGTGGCCGTTGCGTTCGGCCGCGGGACCGTTCAGCACCGGGACGAGCTTCTTCTCGCCCTGCAGATCCATCGTGTAGATGTCGAAATCAGTCTTAGGGTCCTGGTGATTAAACACCAGGTAGCGGCCATCGCGCGAAATGTCGAAGAGTATCATGTTGCCGTTGAAGTTTTCCAACACTTTTTCTTCCGCGCCCGATGCGCTTAGCGATTTGCGCACAAGACTGCTGACGTAGCCGGTGCTGGTGGAAATCCAGACGTCCTTGCCGTCGGGAGAAACCGCGCCGGTCGCGCTCCGGTCCGAGTCCTGCGTGAGCCGGTTCACCGTCTTGCGCGCAACGTCAGAGATCCATAGGCTGAACCCGTTGCCGCCGGAAGTGGATCGAGTCAAGAGGGCGGTTTGCGTCGCGGCAAAAAATTTGCCGCCGAGATAAGGCGCGGGCTCGCCCCAGTGATCAACCTCCTTGCCCGACAGATCGAACCAGGCGAGTTCGCGATTCACCACGGAAGTGTGGCGATAGAGCAGCACATTGCGACTGACGGAAAAATTCCCTTCGTTGCGCGCCGGGGCAAACTCAATGTTCGAGGCGATGGAGACGGGCTTACCCTTAAACGTCAGGCTGGACGGATCGAACTCCTGCGCGGTGAGCGCCCCTTCTTTCACGTAGAACAGATAGCCATCACTGTAAGCAACATTCGAGCCCACCGGGAGAATCTGCTTGACGTCGCCGTCGCCCTGCTTGGTTACGGAAGAATCGAGCGAACCGGCATAGACGCTGCCAGAGTCTTTGGCACGCCGGACGAAGAGGAAGTGCCTGCCGTCGGGCAGGAAGTAGGGATCGCGGTCGGTGTATCCCTGGCCGCTACTGTCACCCCTGGTGATTTCGACGGGAGTGCCTCCGCCATCGGAGACCGATTGAAGCGACCCGGCGATGCGCGGCGCGAAGATGATGGTGCCCTGCTCGTTCCAGCTGCCGCCGCGGCCTTCCGGCGCATCGCAGAGAACTTGCACCGTACCGCCAGTGACGGGAATTTTTTTAAGCTTGCCCTCGGAGAAGAAGCCGAGATATTTTCCATCGGGCGACCAGAAGGGAAACAGGGCTGCTTGACCTCCGGCCACCGGAGCGGACTCACCGGTGGAGAGCCGTAGCAGATAAAGTGAGCCCCCGCTGGGCGTGAAGGAGGCGCCTTTCTTCGCAGCCAGGAATGCAACCTGCTCGCCGTCGGGGGATAGAACCGGAGCGCCGTCGGTGACGGAGAAGAAATCAAATCCGGCAGGCGGCTCGATGCTGGTGTGGACCGGCTGCCGGGCCGAGGTGAGTCGACCGGCGTAGATCAACAGCAAAACGCCGAGAGCCGCGGCGATGAGCCATCCAGCAATGGTTGAGGCCGCAAGCACGGTGGCAGTTTTCTTGCGGCGCGACGAGACGATGGCAGGAGCGCCGACCTGACTGCCTCCGGCAGCGATCCACTGCAGCTGGAGCTTGAGATCGTGGGCGCTCTGGAAACGATCGTCGGGATCCTTTGCGAGGCAGGTCCGAACGATCTGCTCAAGTGCCGGAGGCGTCAGCGGCTGAATCGTGGCGATCGGTTCGGGATCTTTTTCCAGAATCGCGCTGGCCAGCGAGAGCTGGCTCTTGCCCTGGAAGGCGCGTTTGCCGGAGAGCATCTCGTAGAGCATGGCGCCGAAGGCAAAGATGTCAGAGCGGGCGTCGGCTTCCTTGCCCTGAATCTGCTCGGGGCTCATATATTGCACAGTGCCGATGAGCGTGCCGGCAACGGTGACGGGCGATGCGAGATCGGCCATGGTGGCGGCCAGGGTCGCCATTGACGAGATATGCGCCGATTCCGCCTTCGATCCGGATTGGGGTCCTGCGACAAGGCCCAGAGGTTTGGCGAGACCAAAATCCATGAGCTTGGCGCCGCCCTTAGTCAGCATGACGTTGCCCGGTTTCAGGTCGCGGTGAACAATGCCGGAGCGATGTGCTTTATCGAGCGCGTCGGCTACTTCGGTGGCGATTTTCAGAGTTTCGTCGGGCGTGAGCGGCTTGCGGGCAAGGCGAGCGTAGAGGGTCTCGCCTTCCAGATACTCCATGACGAGGAAGTCAACGTCGCCTTCCGAACCAACGTCGTAGAGCACACAAATATTGGGATGCTGCAGGCCGGAAATAGCCTTGGCCTCACGCTCAAAGCGGACGCGGAGTTCCGGATTCGCATTGAGGTGGGTAGGAAGAACTTTGATGGCGACGGTGCGTTCGAGGCGGGGGTCCCGAGCCCGATACACCTCACCCATGCCGCCTGCTCCTAGCGGTGATTGAATCTCATAAGGACCAAGTTTTGTGCCAGAGGTAAGGGCCATCCGCGTGCGCAATTATAGACTACATGGCGTCCGCAGCGGGTCTCCGGCCCGCCAAATCGTCCCCGCCCGCTGACCGTGCTCTATAATAAAAAGCTCTCATGGTACGGGATGGATACTTCTACGCACTGCCGTTGATTGCCGCCGCGGTTCTGCTCGGCTGGCTGACCAATCCGGCGTGGGCGATTATCCCTTGCCTGCTGGCGGTTTTCTTTCTGTGGTTCTTTCGCGATCCGGAGCGGGCCATTCCGCAGGATGCGGGTGCCGTGGTTTCGCCGGGTGACGGCAAGGTCACCGACGTTTCGACCGTGACGGTCGGAAATGAGACGTGGATGCGGCTCAGCATTTTCCTCAACGTGTTCAACGTGCATGTGAACCGTTCGCCCATCGCGGGCGTGATTCGCGACGTGCGCTACCAGCGCGGCCAGTATCTGAACGCCATGAACCAGACTTCCGCCGAATTGAACGAGCAGAATATTGTCACCGTGGAAGGCGACGGCCAGACCGTCGTCTTCAAGCAGATTGCGGGCCTGCTGGCGCGGCGCATCGTGTTTTATCCCAAGGTCGGCGACCGGCTGGAGCGAGGGCAGCGCGTCGGCTTGATCAAGTTTGGTTCCCGTGTGGATGTATTGCTCGCCGCCTCTGCCCAGGTCAAGGTGAAAATCGGAGACCATGTTAAAGGCGGCGCCAGCGTGCTGGCCTACCTGCAGCCGCAAGCGCAGAGCGAGTTGGCCGCTGCGGGGAGCACTCCGGCCGCGGAGAGGGCGCGCTGATGGGTGAAATTGCGATGAATCAGGCCACTCCCAAACCGCGGCGCCGGCTCAGTAAAGGGATGTACATTCTCCCGTCCCTGTTTACCACCGCCAACATGGCGATGGGCTACTACGCCATCCTGGAGACGATGCGCGCCACCGCCAGCGAGTTCTGGCACCTCGACAACGCCGCCAAGGCGATCGGCTTTGCCGTGCTTTTCGACGGCCTCGACGGCCGCATCGCGCGCATGACCGGAACCAGCAGCGATTTTGGTAAAGAACTCGACTCCCTGGCCGATGCCATTACGTTTGGTGTGGCTCCCGCCTTGCTGGCGTGGACGTGGGGCTTCTATCTCATGCCGCCAGTCCTGCTTACCGACTGGCACAATAATTGGCACATTAAGCTGACCCAACTGGGCGCCATTGCCAGTTTTCTTTTTTTGATCGCGGGAGCGAGCCGGCTGGCGCGCTTCAACATCACGAATAATCCCCAGCCCTCAAATCCCGGCCGTCCCGGAAAGAAATACTTTGTCGGCATGCCCATACCGGCGGGTGCGGGCGTAATCGCAGCAGTGGTTCACTTCTCCGCCGGAGATCCCCTCGAATCCTGGTACACGGCCCTAACCTGGCTGGCCATGGTGACCACGGTCGGCTACCTGATGGTGAGCACGTGGCGCTTTTACAGCTTCAAGGACATTGATTTCCGCTCGCGTCATCCTTTCCGCCTGATTCTTTTTCTGGCTGCACTATTTGCCTCCATCTGGTTTTTCTCGCGCCAGGTGCTTTTTTTCATCGCCTTGTTCTATATGGTCTCCGGTGTTTTCTGGCGGGTGCAGTGGATCTTCCGCCGCAAGAACGAGCCTCCTCCGCCGTTCCATGAGGCTTCGCA
>JBELAE010000168.1:0-9995 GCA_049509155.1 Candidatus Sulfotelmatobacter sp. | reverse complement strand
GGGAAATAGAGGCAGATGCTGCCTTCGGTGTGGCCGGGGGTGTGCAGGATTTGGGCGGTGAGCGAACCGGCGGTGACGGTTTCTCCGGTCGAGACGCTGCGGTCGATTTCCACCTTTCCCGGAGATGCCACGCCGATCCAGGCAGCTTGTACGTCTAACATTTTCAGGAGAGCGTAATCGTTCTGGTTGAGCAGGATGGGCGCGCCGGTGGCGGCGCGGAGTTTCATGGCTCCGCCGACATGGTCGATGTGGGCGTGAGTGATCACGATCTGCTTGACTTGCAGATTGTGCTTGCGGATCAGGGCGAGCACGCCTTCAATTTCGTCGCCCGGGTCGATGACCATGGCTTCGTGCGTGGTCTCGTCGCCGATGACGGAACAGTTGCATTGCAGGGGGCCGACGGGGAGGATTTCGTGGATCATGGCTTCATTGTAGCGAGTTAGGTTGAGGTTGGCCGGAAGTCTCAGATCATTACCACAGAGGACACAGGGGTAGTGAATTTGGAGGGTACCGTTCGGCGCAGCTACTTGCCGGGCGGGGTGGATCGGGGAGACAATACGCGCGTGCTTGGGAGGGTTTGTGGCTAAATACCGGCAGCATGGGTATCAGGATCGGGATCGCGAAGAGTCGCGCAAGGGGTCGGGAGAGAAGTTTGGAGAGAAATCGGGTGCGGCTCCGCCGAAGCGGGATAACACGTTTGGTCCGCGGCCCGTCAATCTGCCCGGGACGCGGGCGGTTTCACGGTGCACGCAGTGTGGAACGGTATTGCAGGGAGGGGCAGGCGACGGCCAGTGTCCGAAGTGCGGGTTTGAGTTGCATTCGTGCAAGCAGTGTACGTATTTCGATCCGGGGAGCCGGTTTGAGTGCATGCAGCCGGTGAAGGAGCGGATCGCGAAGAAGGACGAGCGGAATTCGTGTGAGTTGTATGAGATTCGGGTGACTCGGGAGAAGGAAACTTCGACTCCGGCGAGTTTGCGGCCGAGTAGTGCGCGGGCGGCGTTCGATAATTTGTTTAAGAAATAGAAAGTCGGACCTCAGACCTCGGACCTCGGACTTCACCCTTATACCCCACACCTCTATACCCCACACCTCGGGTCGGCCCACGCAGAATTTTGCCGAGGTCTGCGGTCCGAGGTCTGAGGTCTGCTTCTTACGGCTTTTGCGTTGGTCTTAGCAGGATCTCGCTCATAAAGGATTGCGGAGCTTGGGTTACCAGCATGGCTACGGCATGGGCGATATCCTCGGGCTGGAGCATTTTGGTGACGTCCTTGCCGGCGTGGGGACTAAGTTCCGTCTCCGTCGAGCCGGGGCAAATGACCGACACGCGGATGTTGTGCGGGCGCAGCTCTTCGGCGATGGAATAGGTGAGGCCATTGAGTCCCCATTTTGAGGCGGCGTAGGCGGCGCCGTTGGGGAGAGCGTTTTTTCCGGCCAGGGACGAGATGTTGATGATGTGGCCGGAATAGCCGCGAATCATCAATGGGGCGAAGGCGCGGATGGTGAAGTAGACGCCACGCAGGTTGGTGTTAAGAATGCGCTCCCAGTCTTCGGGAAGAAGCATGTGCAGGGGCTCGTTAAAGCTGGCGACGCCGGCGTTGTTGACCAGGATGTCAATGCGTCCGAAGGTGCTGTCGACGCGGGTGGCGGCGTATTCGAGTTGATGCAGGAGGGTAACGTCGCAGGGGATGACTTCGGTTTTGCCGCCGGCGTCGAGGATGGCGCGCGCGGTGGCATCGAGGGTCGACTGGGTGCGTCCGCAGAGGACGGCGGTGGCGCCGAGTTGGGCCAGTTTGCGGGCGATGGCGGCGCCGATGCCGCGTCCGGCGCCGGTGATGACGGCGACTTGTCCCATTAAGGGCTGTCCGGGTAGAGGCAGTCCGGTTGGCGGTTGCCCGAGTGGGGCTTGTCCGGTGTCCATATCTAAGGCGCTCCTGGTGCTGTCGGTATAGGTGCGGCTAAAGATGGGAAACAGACGTCCCGTCCGCTTTGCGCATCTTAACAACTGCGCGCTAAGAAGCGCACATTAAACGAGCCCATGTTGAACATAAAAGTGGAAGAGGAATGGGGAAGTCGCTTGCCTTCGGCAGAAGAGGTACTTATAATCCGGCCAACCGGGAAACAGGGTCAGGCGCTTTTGTGTTCGAGCAGGTTACCCCTTGTCCCCCGGGGCCCTGTCAGGAAGCCCGGCATTCCAAAACAGGATCCGAACACAACGCGGTCCCGACGTGAATGCAGTTGCTGCTGAGTTGGACAAAGAATAAGTTTCCCGGAAGAGCTATTCCTGAAAGAGCTATTTTCCAAGAACCTCAAGGAGCCATGCTGATGAAAAAGATTCTGCTTACGGTTGTGCTTGGAGTTGCTGTGGGCGCGATGGCACAAAGTACGACGCCGCCAGCTCAAGGACAACCAGCCGCGCCGGCGGCCCCCGCGGCGCAAGCTGCCGCCCCAGCGCCCGCCGCTCAGGCGCCCGTGATTAAGGATCCTGCGGAGTACAACGCCTACGTGGCGGCGGTCGACCCCGCGAAAGATGCCAACGCCAGAATCAGCGGGCTGGAGGCGTTTGTCGCGCAGTATCCCAACAGCGTGATGAAGAATCAGGCGCTGGAAATTCTGATGGGTGCATACCAGCAGGCCAACAACATGAAGAAGACCATGGAGACGGCCACGAAGCTGGTGACAGCGGACGCGTGCAACGTGCGCGGGCTGGCGCTGCTGGCCTACTTTGACCGCGTGCTGGCGCAGAGCGCTGCCGCCAACGATCCGAACGCGAAACAAGAAGTAGCGGATGGAAAGAAATACGGCCAGCAAGGGTTGGACTGCCTGGACAAGGCGACGGACCCGGAAATTATAAAGATGAAGGGCCAGATGACCGGGATCTTCGACTCTGCGATCGGAATCGCTTGTCTACAGGATAAGGACGATGCCTGCGCGGCCAAGGCGTTGCGAACGACGGTGGACGGGAATCCGGGGGATTTCAGCGTAGTGTATCCGCTGGCGCTGGCGTATCTGGGGGAGACGCCGCCGGACTATCAGAATGGAATCTGGTTTGCAGCACGGGCGGCGGCGGTGGCACCTCCGGCGGCGCAGGCGCAGATTGAGAAATATGCTCGCTCGCAGTATGTGAAATTCCACTCGGCAGACGATGGCTGGGCGGACGTGCTGGCGGCAGCCAAGGCCAACAGTGCGCAAGTTCCGATCAAGCCCGCGCCAACTCCGGCAGAACAGGTTCATGCCATAGTGACTTCCAAGAAGCCGGAAGAGATGAACTTCGCCGAATGGCAGTTCGTGTTCACCAACGGGGCGCAGGAAGATCAGGACTTGGTTTGGAACGCCATCAAGGGCAAGGCACTGCAGATGACTGGCACGATCATCAGCACGACTTCGACCGAGTTCCAGATTGCAGGCAGTTCGGATGACATCGACGCGAAGAAGGCGGACATCACGCTGCAATTCGCCGACAAGGTTCCGGTCAAGCTGATTCCGAAAGACGGAGCCAGCTTTGACTTCCGCGGTGAGCCCGCATCGTATACGCCGAATCCTTTTATGATGGTCATGGAGAAGGGTGTGATCCTGACGAAGGCGGCGCCCAAGCCGACGACGCCAGTGCATCACAAGCCAGCGGCCGCACCCGGGCAATAGCGAAAGTTACGTGAAGGAAAAATGAAGGCAGCCCGCGAGGGCTGCCTTTGCTTTTTGGTGGGAATGCTGAGCAGCACACCAAGAGCGAAGCAGGCCCGGGAACGAAACTCCCTCAGAAGCCGCCAGTGGCGCGTGCTTGCAAGGGGTCCTTCGACTGCGAGAATGCTTCCGCTCCGCGGAAGCATTCTCTACGCTCAGGATGACAGTGCGCTCAGGATGACAGACGGTGAGGCTTCGCCTAGCGGACGACTTTCTTTTCCATGGTCATAGGGCGGGTGCTGCGGGGCGGGCGCTTGGCGCCGTCGCGGAGCTGGCGGACATCGATTTTCAGCTCGGTGATGGTGCGGCTCAGGGTGTTGCGGTGCATGCCCAGTTCGCGGGCGGCGCGGCACTGGTTGCCTTTATTTTCCTGCAGCACGGTCAGGATGAAACGTTTCTTGAACTCACGCACGCCCTCGGAATAAAGAATATTGCTGCGGTACATTTGCAGGACAAGCGCTTCCAGTTGATCTTTCACGAGGCATTCTCTCTTTGCTATGAATTTTTCACTGCGCCGTCTATTTCGGCGGGGAAGCAGGGGAGCTGGTTAAGGCGTGCGGAGCCTGATGGAGCAGATCCAGACCTTGACGGAAACGGGCACGCAACTCGGCGGGAGCGAGCCAGACCGCAGCCTGGCCTACAGCCAGAAAATAAGGCGCCAGTTGCGAATTCCGCAGTACCGTCGAAGTTGGCTCGAATGCCGTCATGCCCATCAGGATCACCGCTACCATCAGCCCGCCCTTCAGCAGACCCAAAATTGCGCCGAGGAAACGGTCAAAGCCGCTGAGTCCGGATTCCTTCATCACCCAGCGGGCGATCCTGGCGGCGATGCCGAACAGGAGCACGATGGCAAAAAAAATGACGAGGAAGCCGAGAATCTCAGCTAACCACGGGTTCTTCAAAAACTTTTCCAGCCACTCCGCGAGACTGCGATATCGCCATGCAGCCACGAGGTAGCCTACAACCAGTCCAGCCATGGTGAGAGCCTCGGAAAAGAAGCCCTGCATGGCGGCTGTAATCACGTTCAGAAGCACTAACGCACAAATCATCCAGTCCGCGAGGGTCATACCGAGCTCCCGCGGGTGCGGATCGTAACCGATCCGCGGTTATACATCCAGCTTGTGTCCGGTCAGCTGGAAATAGGCTTCCAGGTACTTATCGCTGGTGCGGCGAGCCACGTCGGCGGGTAAGGCCGGCGCGGGCGGTTGCTTGTTCCAGTGAATTTGCTCGAGGTAATCGCGAACGTACTGCTTGTCGTACGAATCCTGCGGCCGTCCCGGAGCGTACTTGTCGGCGGGCCAGAAGCGGGAGGAATCGGGAGTGAGGACTTCGTCGGCCAGGGTGATGCCTTTGGCGGTGCGTCCAAACTCAAACTTGGTGTCGGCGATGATGATGCCGCGGTTCAGAGCATAAGCTGCGGCCTTTTTGTAGACGCGCAGCGTGAGATCGCGAAGGTGGCTGGCGGTTTCGACGCCGACGATCTTGCACATCTGGTCGAAGGAAATATTTTCGTCGTGTCCGGTCGTGGCTTTGGTCGACGGCGTGAAAATCGGCTCGGGAAAAGCGTCGGATTCTTTCAGGCCCGCGGGAAGCGTGATGCCGCAGACTTTGCCGGTAGCTTTGTATTCCTTCCAGGCCGAGCCGGAAATGTAGCCGCGCACGACGCACTCGACAGGAAACATCTCGGCGCGCTGCACCAGCATGGAGCGTCCGCGCAACTGGTCAGCGTATTTGCGAACGGCCAGCGGGTATTGGTCGACGTCGGCTGTGATCAGGTGGTTGGGGACGACGTCGGCAAGGTAGTCGAACCAGAACAGGGAAATCTGGCTGAGCACGCGACCCTTATGGGGGATGCCCGTGGCCAGAATGTAGTCGAAAGCGGAGATGCGGTCGGTGGCGATAAAAAGCAGTTGCTGGTCGCCAACCGAGTAAACGTCACGCACCTTGCCGCTGGCGTGAAGTGGGAGATCGGGGATGTCAGTTTGTAAGAGGACGGTATCGAGAAGTTCAGGGCTCATGATGAAATTTTACAAGGAAGGAGCGAGGCGTATTCTAGCTGGTCAGAAAAAAAAGTCAACGATTCTGATCACACCGTGCGGTGCCGTACGTGATTCGTTCCATTGAAAAATGTTGACAGCAAAGCAGATGGCCGAGAAGGCTTGCGGGGCAAGGCGTTTGGGTGAATGGATTTGTGGAAAAGCTGAGGATGGGAGTGGAAAACGCGGCGGGATTCGGATCTTAACTTTCCCTTCAAAACTTCTTCGGCCATCGCCGTGCCCCATGAAATACACGAATTACTTCGACAGCGTTATCCCGGACTCGATATGGAATGACGTACGGCGTGCCGGGCACAACCAATTCACGGGTGCCGACCACTCTGCCGGGCCGGCCCATCGCGGGATGCCGGGCGAGCCCCACAACTGCCGACTCGATCGCCGCAACGATTCGTCCTGCAGCTGCGGGGCTGCCTTGAGAGATGTACTCAGCCTCCGCTTCGAGATTGGCTCGTGCTTCGCGAAGCCACTTAACGCGCACGCCGTGTCCACTTCCTGAAAGTTTGCGCCATTTCTTTGTCGGTGGCGAATTCGCCTCGATCCGCCTCCGCCAAACCCTTGATGGTCTCCGCAATCTGCCAGTTGTTCAGTTCGACATATTCGCGAATTGCTTCCGCCGCCACGAACGAGCGGCTTCGGTTGGTGGCCTCGGATAGGCGATCAAGTTGCTTCTTCAACTTGCTGTCCAGGCGCAGCGTGAGTACAGAAGATCCTGACATTGTAATCTCCTGTACACATTGTACATCAACGTAGTGATGTCGCTTACGCGGGCGCCCCGAACCTCACCGACACCAATTTCGACACGCCCGGTTCCTGCATCGTCACTCCATAAAGCACCGGGGCGATGCTCATGGTTTTCTTGCTGTGGGTGATGAGCACGAACTGAGTTTGGACGCTCATCTCTTTGACCAGTTCGGTGAAGCGGCCGATGTTGGCTTCGTCGAGCGGGGCGTCGACTTCGTCGAGAATGCAGAACGGGCTGGGCGCGTACTGGAAGATGCCGACCAGCAGAGCCAGCGCCGTGAGCGCCTTTTCGCCGCCGGAGAGCAGCAGCACGCTCTGCAGTCGCTTGCCCGGAGGCGAAGCCACCACGTCGATGCCGCTCTCGGCGCTGTTCTCTTCGTCGGTCAATTTCATAAACGCGTGGCCGCCGCCGAACAGCTTTTTGAACGTGGCCTGGAAATTCTCGTTGATGCGGGCGAAAGCTTCTTCAAATTTCTGACGCGAGATTTGATCGATCTCTTTGATGGTCGCGGTCGTATTTTCGATGGAGGAGATCAAGTCTTTGCGCTGGGTCTCGAGGAACGCGTGGCGCTCGGCGGTTTCTTTGTACTCCTCGAGAGCCATCATGTTGACCGGGCCCATGGCTTCGAGCTTGGCGCGCATGTCGCGGTAGAGTTGGTCTTCGGCGGCGAGTTGTTCGCCGGTGACCGGTTCTAGCATTGCGTCTGCCATCAACGCAAGGCGCTCGACGCCAAGTTCGTTGATGCAGGTCTCGGACATATATTGCGCGTCGGATTTGAGCTTGGCGGCGGCGGCCGATAGATCGCCGCGTCGGTCGCGGGCTTGATCGAGCAGCAGGCGAGTGTCGCGCAGAACTTCGTCGATTTCGGCGAGGCGGGCGCGGAGTTGTTCAGTTTCAAATTGAAGCAGGCCTTCGCGAGCTTGCGCGGCATTGCGCTCGGCTTCGAGGTCGGCGGCGTGTTGGGCGAGCTGTTCGTTCTCGGATTCGCGCTGCAGTTTTTCCGCCGCGGCTGCGTCGATTTGCGAGGCTAACGCGTGCACGCGCTCGCCCATCTCTGAGAACAGCGATTCGATGCGCTGCAGTACCGCTGCGGCCGAGCGGTGACGCTCTTCGAGCGTGGCCACACGGGCGGCGTGCTGCGATGCCGTCTGGGCCGATTCTTCGCGGCGTTGGCGAAGCGCGGTGAGCGATTCCTGGGCGGCTGCTAGTTGCTGTTCGAGCTGAATGCGCTGGCCTTCGAGAGCGGCGATTTCCGACTGCCGCGCGACGACAATGTTTTCCTGCTCGGCACGCTCCCGGCCAAGGCGCTGCAGTTCAAGCTGTGAGACGCTGAGGCGTTCGCTGACGCGGATCATTTCGGATTCGAGTTGTTGCAGCATGTGGCCGGAGGTCAGGGCCTGGTGGTCGGCTTCGCGCTTTTCGCCCTCGAGGCGATCGAGCAGGGAACTAAGGTCTTTGATTTCGCGACCGAGAGTGAGCACGCGCATTTCTTCGTCCCGCAGTGCGCGCTCCAGATCTTCGAGCTGGCGCAGGACTTCGCGCAGTTCGCGCTTCATTGAAAGCGGGCCTTCGGCGCGCTGTTTGCCTCCGGTGACGGTGACGTTGTGGAAACATTCTCCAGCCTGGGAGAGGAAGAACGCGTCAGGATTTTCGAGTGCCAGGCCGCGAGCAACGTTGGCTTCGGGAACGATATAGCCGTCGCGGAGTTTGGGCAGAATAACTTCGAGCGATTTGCCGAAACCGTCGAGCACGCGAATCGTATTTTTCAGCGGAACGATTTGGGCCGCGGGCGGGGCGCAGTGCGCGGCTTCATCGAGGACGAAAGAGAACTTGGCTTGCGCATCTTCGGGATGAACCAGGAAGGTGGCGCGGCCGTCAACGCCGGTGCGCAGCATGCGCAGGCCTTCGTCGGCTGCGTCCCAGGATTTGACGACGACGTAGTTTAGTTCGTCGCGCAGGAAGTCTTCTACTACGCGCTCGTAGCGCGGTTCGACTTCGAGGAAGTCGGCGAGCACGCCGACGGGCGCCAGGCCGGACTGCATGACTCCAGACTGGAAGAGTCGGCGAACGGATTCGGTGGAATATCCATGCTCGGCGATGACCGCTTCGAGCGAACCTTTCTTGCCCAGGGCTGTTGCATATTCCGCGCGGAGAACGTCAAGATTGGTTTTGGCGCGGGTTTCGTCCAGCTTTTTCTGTTCGATCAGGCGGCGCAGCTGGCTGATTTCTTCGGTGATGCCGGTGACGCGCTGGGTGACGGTTTCGAATTCGAGGGCGAGTTGGCCGCGCTGTCCGCCGAAGGCTTCAACCTGGAGGCTGGCGTGGGAGATTTCGGCTTCGAGGCGGCGGGCTTCGCGGTCGGCTCCAGCGAGACGTTCTTCGGCTTGCGCGAGCTGGTTGCGAAGGCGCGAGGCGGAGGAGACAGTGTCGAAGATGGCGACGCGCGACTCCTCCTGCTGGCGCTCGATTTCCGCAAGACTGGCGGCGGCGGCAGCGGCATCGTGTTGGCAGAGGGCTAGATCACACTGGGCAGCGGCCAAGTCGGCGGCCGCGGATTCGAGAATCTGGCGATTGGATTCGCGTTCTGCCTCAAGAGCGGTCAGGCGATGTCGAGCCTGCGCGAGCTCAGCCTCGGAAGAAGCCGCGCGCACCAGCAATTCCGCGCAACGCTCCTCATTGTGGCGGCGGCGGGCGTGGGCGCGGTCGATTTCGAGCGCGATCTGGCTGATGCGCTCGCGATTTTCCCGTTGCTCGGCTTCTATGGTATAGCCGCGCTGGGTGCGTTCGCCCTGTTCGGTTTCGAGTTGCTGTACAGCCTCAGCGCGGTGCTGCATTTCTTCGGCGAGGGTGTTGAGCTGGGAATCGAGTTCGGCACTTTCCAGTTCGATGGCAGCGAATTTGCTGGCGAGAACGAGGCGCAGCTTGGCGCGCATTTCCTCGCGCAGCCGGGCGTAGCGCTCGGCCTTGGAGGCCTGACGTTTCAGCGAATTCATCTGGCGCGTGACTTCGTCGAAAATGTCGTTGATGCGGGCCAGGTTCAGCTTGGCATCTTCAAGGCGGGCCTCGGCGAGACGTTTCTTGGTTTTGAATTTTGTAATCCCGGCCGCCTCTTCAAGAATTGCCCGGCGGTCGGTGGGACGGCTGCTGAGGATCTGCCCGATGCGTCCCTGCTCGATGAGCGCGTAAGACTCAGGGCCCAGGCCGGTGCCCATGAACAGTTCCTGAATGTCGCGCAGGCGGCAGAGTTTGCCGTTGAGCAGATATTCGCTGTCGCCGGAACGAAACAGGCGGCGCGTGACCACGATTTCTCCGGCGCGGAATTGCTGCTGGTTGAACTTGCGGCGGCGGATTTTCAACACAACGTGCGGAGCCACCGTTCCGGCGGAGGCCGCGGTCAACGGTGCAGTGACATTGTGTACGGGCAACGTCACCTGCGTTGCGAAGCCCGGTTCGTCGTCGGGAAAGGCTACGGCGATGATGTTTACTTTCGAACGCGGAACTTCTATTTCTTCTGTCTT
>JBELAE010000167.1:0-10116 GCA_049509155.1 Candidatus Sulfotelmatobacter sp. | reverse complement strand
GTGCTGGAAGGCGTAATGATGCGCTCGCCGCACGCCTGGGCAATTGCCTGCCGCAAACCCTCTGGGGAAGTCATCACCCTAAGCGAACCGCTGGAGCGTCCGTCCGAGAAACACAAATGGATGGCGTGGCCCATCGTGCGCGGCGTGATGACGCTCGGCTATGCCATGAATCTTGGCTACCGCGCCTTGCGCTTCTCGGCCAACGTCGCCATCGAAGACCTCATGCAGAATGACGGCGCTGCAACGACTGACGCGGCGACGTCCGCCTCGGCCGTCCCGGCGAAGCGAAGTGAGGCGGAACCTTCCGAACTGCCGGCTGCTCAGTCCAAATCCCGAGAAAAAGCTGCCACCGTCAGCAACTGGCTGGCCGCCGTGAATATTGTCATCTCGCTGGCTTTCTTCATCTTCATGTACAAATACATTCCGCTGCTGGCGGCGACTGAACTGAAGAAGATTGACCCCTCTCTGGGCGGGCGAATCGCTTTCAACCTGGTCGACGGCGGAATCCGCCTGTTGTTGTTCCTGCTGTTTATCGGGGGCGTATCGCTCTGGAAGGATATTCGCCGGGTCTATCAATATCACGGCGCGGAACACAAAACAGTTTTCGCGTTCGAAGACGGCAAATCGCTGGAGACGGCCGAAGTCCAGAAATATTCGACCTACCATCCGCGGTGCGGCACCAGCTTTCTGATGACCGTGATGCTGATCTCGATCGGCTTCTACATGCTGATCCCGTATACCACTTTTTGGGCGCGCTTTGCCTCGCGCATCGTGCTGCTGCCGGTGATTGCCGGAGTCTCGTACGAGATTATTCGCTTCGCCGCCAAGCACCGCGGTTCGCTGTTCGCGTTGATGACTGCGCCAGGCCTGTGGCTACAGCGTATTACCACCCAGCCACCATCGGACGAGATGGCGCAATGCGCTATTACTGCGTTGGATCACGCCATGTCGCTCGAGAAAGAACGCGGCGGCGAAATGGTGATTGCCTAGGGGTTCCCCCCCGAAACAAGTTCTCAGTTCCCAGTTCTCAGTTCTCAGCAAAAACGCATAGAATGAATTTCGTTTTAGTCATGGCGGGATTCCGCGTCAATCTTGCGCGGGAACTCAAATCGAAGCACGCAACGAGAGCTGAGAACCGAGGCTGGGAACCGAGAACCGAGACTGAGAACCGAGACTCAGAACCGAGAACTGAGAACCACTAGATGTTCGAACGCCTCGACCAAATCGAAGCCCGCTACGATGAGCTGACCAACGCTCTCGCTTCGCCGGATATCGTCAACGACTCGGCGCGATACCAGAAGACCGCCAAGGCCCATGCTGAAGTCGCGCCGATAGTCGAGAAGTATCGCGAATACAAAGATCTGACCAAAGGAATTTCCGAGAGCAAGGCCATGCTCGTCGACGAAAAAGATCCTGAGATGCGCGCCTACGCGCAGGAAGAACTGGACAAACTGGAAGCCCGTGTCGGCGCGGTGGAAGAAGAGCTGAAAGTCCTTCTGCTTCCCAAAGATCCAAATGACGAAAAGAACATCATTCTCGAAATTCGCGCTGGCACCGGCGGGGACGAGGCTACACTTTTTGTCGCCGAGATTTTTCGTATGTATACCCGGTACGCGGAGACGCAGGGCTGGAAGGTCGAAGTGCTTTCGTCTTCGGAATCGTCTGCCGGGGGCTTGAAGGAAGTCATCGCGATCATTGAAGGCAAACGAGTCTTTTCGCAGCTCAAATATGAAAGCGGGGTGCACCGGGTGCAGCGCGTGCCGGCCACCGAACAGCAAGGACGGGTGCACACCTCGGCCGTGACGGTTGCGGTGCTGCCCGAGGCGGAAGACGTGGACATCAAGATCGAAGCCAAAGATTTGCGCATCGATACTTTTTGCTCGTCCGGTCCTGGCGGCCAGTCGGTGAACACCACATACTCAGCCGTGCGCATTACGCACATTCCGACAAACACGGTGGTCAGTTGCCAGGACGAAAAGTCGCAGATCAAGAATCGCGAAAAAGGCATGCGCGTGCTGCGCTCCCGGCTCTATGAAATTGAAATGGACAAACAGCAGCAGGCGCTCGCCAAAGAACGCAAGGCGATGGTGGGCTCCGGCGACCGCAGCGAGAAGATTCGTACGTACAATTTCCCTCAGAACCGCCTCACCGATCACCGCATCGGGTTCACCATCCACCAACTCGAAGCCGTGATGGATGGAAAGCTGCAGCCGCTGATCGAGGCGCTCACGACGTACTACCAGGCTGAGAAACTGAAGCAGGAAGCTGCCACCGCAGTGTGATCTTAGGTGGGGACAGCCGCCCCGGCTGTCCGCCGGGCTTAGCCCGGCAGCTTTCGCACAGCCGAGATAATTGGGAAGAGCCTATGCCTGACTTGTACTCAACCCTTGCTGCGGTTCTTGCCGATCGCTACACCGCGAATGCTGCCCGAGTCCGCGAGTTGGCCGCTCCGCTCACCGATGCGCAGTTCTGGCGAAAGCCGTTTCCTTACGGGAACAGCTTTGGTCACCTGGTGCTGCACTTGACCGGCAACCTGAATTACTACATCGGTGCGCAGATCGCGAAGACCGGCTACGTGCGCGATCGCGCGCGTGAATTCAACAATCCGGATCCGTCGCCGAAAAACGAAGCGCTGAAGCGCTTCGATGACGCGCTGGCCATGGTGCAGCAAACCATTCGCGCCCAATCGCCCGAGGATTGGTCAGCGGAATACTCGGGTGCAGGCTCGGATGCCAAGACGCGTCTCGCGATAATTCTGCAGTGCGCGGCGCACATACAGCACCACATTGGACAGATGATCTATCTTGGCTACCAACTGGAGCTTACGAGTTGAAGCGGCAGGCAGGACTCTATAGGCTCGCTGTTTCCCCTGTGCTCTCTGTGTCCTCTGTGGTTAGAATTTGCCCGTGCAGCTAAGAGAATCCCTTGCATCCGCCATCAAGCGCCTCACCGCAGAACAAGTGCCATCTCCGCGTTTGAATTCCGAGTTGCTCCTGATGTTCACGTTGGGCTGCGACCGTGCCTACTTGTTTGCGCATCCCGAGCGCGAACTCACGTCGGACGAACAAACTCGCTACGAATCTGCTCTTGCCGAGCGCGCCCGCGGTGTGCCCACGCAATACATCACCGGACATCAGGAATTCTGGGGGATGGACCTGATTGTTTCCCCTGCGGTACTCATTCCGCGCCCCGAGACGGAGCACGTCATCGAAACCGTGCTGGACCTGCAGACCCTGGACCTCAGACCTCTGACCTCGGACAACGCCATCGCTCCAACGTCCGACGTCCGAAGGCGGAAGTCGGAGTTCCGCGTGCTCGACGTGGGCACGGGCTCCGGGTGCATCGCGCTGGCCTTAGCTAAAGAATTTCCACACATCGAAATCCATGCCACCGACATCTCGGCGGCCGCGCTTGAAATCGCCTGCGCCAACGCTGCGCGCCATCAGCTTGAAAACCGCATTCGGTTCCATCGGGCGGACCTGCTCGATGGCCTCGATTTCGCCGATCTGGATTTCATTGTCTCCAACCCCCCGTATGTCGGCGAATCCGAGGAGGACCAGGTTCAACTGGAGGTCCGCAAGTTTGAGCCACGCAATGCTGTTTTTGCCGGGCCTGCGGGCACCGAGGTGATTGCGCGTCTGATTCCGCAGGCGCACGCGGCCCTGCGTCCTGGAGGATGGCTCATTCTGGAAATAAGCGGCACGATTGCAGACGAGACCACAAAACTGTTAGGGGGCTGGGATGACTTGCGAATAATCCCCGATCTGCAGTCGATCCCGAGAGTGGTGCGAGCGCGGAAACCGCGCTAACGCCGAACGGTCGCCGGTTGGACCGCTGGCTGAATTTCCTCTACGTCAATGATGTCGGTCGGATAATTTCCCGTGTAGCACGCCGAGCAATAGGAAATCTTTTCTCCCTCACCGCAAGCTTTCTTGAGCCCTTCGAGCGAGAGATAGGCGAGCGAATCCGCTCCGATGTAATCGCGGATCTCGCTGACCGACTTGTTGGCGGCGATGAGCTGCTTTTTTGAAGGCGTATCCACGCCGTAATAACACGGCGAGATGGTTGGCGGGCAGGAGATGCGCATGTGCACTTCCTTGGCGCCTGCACTGCGGATCATGCGCACAATCTTCCGGCTGGTGGTGCCGCGGACGATCGAGTCATCGATCAGCACGACGCGCTTGCCTTGCAGCAGCGAGCGCACGGGATTCAGTTTCAGCTTCACGCCAAAGTCGCGGACGCTTTGGCTGGGCTCGATGAAGGTGCGTCCGACGTAGTGGTTGCGGATCAAGGCAAAGCGAAACGGGATACCGCTTTCAGAAGCATAGCCGACGGCTGCAGTCACTCCCGAATCCGGCACCGGAACCACCAGATCGGCCTCCACACCTGTTTCCCGTGCCAGTTGACGCCCTAGCTCTTCGCGGCTGGTTTGCACCGCGCGGCCGAAGACGATGCTGTCGGGGCGCGAGAAATACACGTGCTCAAAGATGCAGCTCGATTGCGGCGCGGCCGGCGAATAAAAGTGCGAGCTTATTCCTTCCGGCCCCACCACGATTAACTCGCCCGGTTTCACATCGCGCACATAGTCGGCGCCGATCAGGTCGAAGGCACAGGTCTCGGAGGCGAAGACGATTGTGTCGTGCTTCTGCCCCCCGCTTTTTGGAGAATCGGTCGCTGCGATGCGGCCCATGGCCAGCGGCCGGAACCCGCGCGGATCGCGCACCGCGAAGACGCGGTCATTACTCATCATTACCAGCGAGAAGGCTCCCTCGACCTGCCGCAGCGCGTCGGCGACTGCTTCGGGCAGCGTCTGCTCCTTCGAAAGCGCGATGAGATGAACGATGACTTCGGTATCGCTGTTGGTCTGAAAGATCGAACCTTGACTTTCCAGCCGCGCGCGAACCTGCAGGGCGTTGACCAGGTTGCCGTTGTGCGCTACGGCGATCGACCCCTTGTTGGATTGCACGAGGATCGGCTGCGCGTTCAGCAGTGCCGAGTCTCCCGCAGTGGAGTAACGAGTGTGGCCGATGGCGAGCGTGCCTCGCATTTTGGAGAGCACATCTTCCGTGAAGATCTCGGCGACCGAGCCCATGGCCTTGTGCGCCCGCGACGTCAAGCCGTCGGAAGTGACAATTCCGGCCGATTCCTGGCCGCGATGCTGCAGAGCGTGCAGGCCGAGGTAAGCCAGTTTCTCCGCCTCAGGATGGGCGAAGATCGCCACCACGCCGCATTCATCGTGAAACTTGTCGGAAGAAAACATTTGGCTCCTGGCTCTTAGCTCTTGGCTTTTAGCTCAATCCAAACCGTCGGTGCCAATCACAAATTCGAACGGGGAGGGCTCGTGTGGGGACGGGCGCCATCGCCCGTCCCTCGGGCGCAGCCCGAGGCTTTCTGCAGTCACCACCGCCACCCTCAATCCACCGACAACAACTCTGAATCCGTGCGCAATGCCGATTCCAACGCGCCTTCGTAAGCCGCGCTCAACTCCGACACAGCCGCTGAGATGACTAGCTTGTCATCGAGTGAGATTTCCAGCCGGTCTGGAATCGTCTCCCCGATCACATCTGCGGTTACGCCGTGTTTCTCCGTTACTTCTTTGATTAGCGCCACACTCCCCGGGTCGCAAGAGATCACAACCCGGCTGGCGTCTTCCCCAAACAGGGCAAACTCCGCGAACAGGCTACCAGAGGCCAGGTTCACCCGCGCGCCCACGCTCTTGGGTAGTGCTTTCTCAGCTAACGCGACCGCTACGCCCCCATCGGCACAATCATGAGCCGAGTCGACCAAGCCTTGCTGAACTAATTCGATGACTGCCTTCTGCAGCGTGACCTCTTTCTGCAGATCGATCTCGGGCGGATATCCCCACAGCGTACCGAGAACCTCCTTGGCGTATTCTGACGAACCGAACTCGCTCTCTGCATCCGTGATATCGCCCGTTGCTCCGGCATGCAATAGCACGATCGTGCGTCCAGGCGCGGCGAAATGCATTTTCGCGGCTTTGTGTACGTCATCGAGAATGCCGACGACTCCCAGCACCGGCGTGGGATAAATGCCTTCGCCCAGCGTTTCGTTGTAGAAGCTGACATTGCCGCCGGTGATGGGAATCTCCAGTTCCTCGCAAGCTTTCGTGATTCCGTCGATGGTTTGCGAGAATTGCCACATGATGTGCGGCTTTTCGGGATTGCCGAAATTCAGGCAATTAGTAGCGCCAACCGGAGTTGCTCCCGAGCACGCGACCTTGCGCGCGGCCTCGGCGACCGCGTGCATCGCACCCAGCCGAGGATCGAGGTAGCACCAGCGGCCGTTGCCATCGAGCGCCATTGCGAGACCGCGCTGCGAGCCCTTAATGCGGATTACGCCTGCGTCGGCCGCGCCTGGAGCTTCGACGGTATTGGTTTGCACCATGTGATCGTACTGCTGCCACACCCAGCGCTTGCCACAGATATTCGGGCTGGCTAGCAGTTCCTTCAGATGGGGAGTGAAATCGCCGGTTCTGCCGAGCTTGATGTGGTCCGGCATCTCGCGCGGCACAGGTGGTTCCCAGCGCGCCATTGGGCGTTTGTATACCGGGGCGTCGTCGGTCAACGCCGGATTCGGAATCTCGGCCACGACTTTGCCGTGTTCGAGCACGCGCAGCTTGTTGTCCGTCGTAACTTTACCGACCTCGACTGCATCGAGGCCCCATTTTTCGAAAACGCGGAAGACTTCGTCTTCGCGTCCTTTTTGCGCCACCAGCAGCATGCGCTCCTGCGATTCGCTGAGCATGATTTCGTAGGGAGTCATCCCGGTTTCACGCTGGGGCACGCGGTCGAGTTCAATTTCGATGCCCACGCCGCCGCGTCCGCCCATCTCGCAGGTCGAACAGGTGAGTCCGGCTGCGCCCATATCCTGAATGCCGACGACTGCACCTGTCTGCATCGCCTCCAGGCAGGCTTCGAGCAGGAGCTTTTCCAGGAACGGGTCGCCGACCTGCACATTGGGACGCTTTGCCTCTGAGGCCTCGCTGAACTCTTCGCTGGCCATGGTGGCGCCGTGAATGCCGTCGCGCCCGGTCTTGGCGCCCACGTAGATCACGGGATTGCCTTCGCCCGCGGCCTTGGCGTAGAAGATTTCGTTCGTCCGCACCAAGCCGAGCGCAAAGGCGTTGACCAGGGGATTTCCAGAGTAGCAGGGCTCGAACTTGGTTTCGCCACCGAGGTTGGGCACGCCGAAACAGTTCCCGTAAGAGGCGACTCCGCTGACCACGCCTTCCAGGATGGAATGATTCTTGTGGAGCTCGGCCTGGGTAGAAGTTGTTTTTGTGGAGCGGGCGCCCTCGCCCGCTTCTTTCTCCCTGCCGGCAGTAGCGGGCGAGGGCGCCCGCTCCACATCTACCCTCGAAGTGATGGGGCCGAAGCGCAAGGAATCCATAACCGCTACCGGCCTTGCACCCATGGTGAAGATGTCGCGCAGAATGCCGCCCACGCCGGTGGTCGCGCCCTGAAACGGTTCGATGAACGACGGGTGATTGTGGGATTCAATCTTGAAGGCGCAGGCCCAGCCATCGCCAATGTCGATGATGCCCGCGTTTTCGCCCGGGCCCTGCAGCACGAGCTTGCTGCGCGTGGGCAAGCGCTTCAGATGCACGCGTGACGACTTATACGAGCAGTGCTCGCTCCACATCACGCTGAAGATGCCGAGCTCGGTCAGTGTAGGTTCGCGCTGGCCGAGCAGCTGCTTAATTTTGTCGTATTCATCGGGCGTGAGGCCGTGCTGCCGGAGGGTCTCCGGAGAAAAGGCAGAGGTTAGGGAGGTGGCCATGGGAAGAGCTTCTATTGTCGCATTTCGCGGCGCGGGAGGGTAGAGGCGGGCAAAAGGCGCCGTGGGGCACTGGCAGCGGCCCTCCTGCTACGATTCTGATGGCATGAAATCGATCATAGTCGGCACGGCGGGGCATATCGACCACGGCAAGACGGCGCTGGTGAAGGCGCTGACCGGGATCGACGCCGACCGACTGGCGGAAGAGAAGCGACGGGGTATCACCATTGACCTGGGTTTCGCGCATCTGGACTTGCCGGATGCGAATGACGAGCCGGTACACATCGGTTTTGTAGACGTGCCGGGCCACGAGCGTTTTGTGCGCAACATGCTGGCCGGGGTGGGCGGCATTGATCTGGTGCTGCTGGTCATTGCGGCCGACGAATCGATCATGCCCCAGACGCGAGAGCACTTCGACATTCTGCAATTGCTGGGCGTGCAACGCGGTATCACGGTGCTGACGAAATCGGACGCGGTCGATGCCGAGACGCTCGATGTGGTGCGGCTGGAAGTGGAAGAATTCCTGCGCGGCACATTTTTGGATAAACCGGAAGCCCTGGATAAACCAGAAGCCCGAGGTAATCCAAACCTGGGCAACCCAAACTTAGAAAACCCAAACCTAGACAAACCAAAATCGATCGTAGCTGTGAGTTCGCTGACCGGCGCCGGGCTGAACGATCTCAAGCGGGCGATAGTAGACGCCGCAGCGGAAGTGCAGCCGCGCGATTCAGGCGCCCTGGCGCGGTTGCCAGTCGATCGCGTGTTCACCATGAAAGGATTTGGCACGGTAGTGACCGGAACGCTGGTGGCGGGAACGATTCACCGCGAAGAAGAGATGGAAATCTTCCCCACGGGCCAGAGAGTTCGCGTGCGTGGAGTGCAGGTGCATGGACAGGCTGCGGATGCTGCGGTCGCCGGGCAACGCACTGCTCTGAACCTGGCGGACGCCAGCACGGAGGATTTATCGCGCGGCATGACGCTCGCGCCCGTCTCGATGTTTGCGACGACGCGGCGGGTGGATGTGCGGCTAAGCTTGTTGCCTTCTGCACCGCGTCCGCTGAAATCCCGGACGCGGGTTCACCTGCACTCCTACACTATGGAGGCGGTCGCCGAGATCGCGCTGCATGGGGCGAAACAGCTCTCTCCTGGCGCGCAGGCGTTTGCTCGCCTGAAGCTTCCCGAGCCGGCACTCTTGCTGCCCGGAGATCGGTTTATTATCCGCCAGTTTTCTCCAGTCGTAACGATCGGCGGTGGTGTTGTACTGGACTCTGCTCCCGTTCCACGCATGCCGGAACACGAAAGTTTCCTGCAGGTTCTGGAGAGCAGCGATCCGGAGCCAATCTTGAGAGCCCGCATCGCCAGGCGTGGACACACCGGAATTTCGACATCGCGGCTGGTCGCCGAAACTGGGTGGCCCAGGAATTTCCTCGAATCTCGACTCGCTACGGCTGTGAAACAGGCGCGGGTGCTGCGAATGGGGGACCTGTTCGTCGACGCGTCTGCGATGGCTCGGCTGCAGCAACTGATCGTGAGTTCGGTTGAGGGTTTTCACAGGAAAAACTCGCTGGTGAGCGGCATCGCCCGGGAAGCGCTGCGCGAGCAGGTGAAGGCGTCTTCGGAGGTCTTTGCCGCATCCCTCGACATACTGTCTCGGGAAAAGAGAATCGAAGTTGCCGGCGACCTGGTGCGGCTGCCCGGTCATGGCGTGGCCATGAAGGACGAGGAGGCCGAGTCAAAGCAGCGAATCGAAGAGGCTTTTGCGGGAGCTGGATTGAAAGTTCCGGCACTCCACGAAGTGCTCGCCGGGCTCAAGGTGGACAAGGCTCGCGCGCAGAAGATCGTCACGCTGTTGTTGCGGGACAAAGTGCTGGTCAAGATTTCTGAAGAACTGGTATTTCATCGCAGCGCGCTGCAAGAGTTGCGTCGGCTGGTCGCGGCGCGGAAGACCAGATCTCCGAAGATGGATGTGGCGACGTTCAAGGAACTGACGGGCGTCAGCCGTAAGTACGCTATTCCTTTGCTGGAATATCTGGACAGGGAGCGTGTGACACGGCGCGTGGGGGATGCGCGGGAAATTCTTTAGCCACGGATTTGCACGGATCTGCACGGATAGACCAGGAATTCTTTCGCTTTATCCGTGGAATCCGTGGAAATCAGTGGCAATGAGGTTTAGATTTTTTCCTCGGGAAACTCCACTTCCAATCCCAGCGGGTCGGTGAATCGGTTGGTGAGGTTGGCAAGCCCTGTCAGCAAATGGATGTCGACGATTTCCGGTTCTGAGAACTGCTTGGTCATTAGCAGCTCGAAATCGCCATCGGT
>JBELAE010000166.1:0-10181 GCA_049509155.1 Candidatus Sulfotelmatobacter sp. | reverse complement strand
GCGGGTGAACACGTAGTTGTGGGTCTTCAGGTAGCCATCAGCGTCGGTGTCGAGCTGGCCGGCAAACATCTTAGCATTGGGCTCGTGGCCGATGCCGAGAAACAGGGCGTTCGTCGGAAAGTCCCAGACTTTGCCGGTCTTTACATTACGTAGCTTGAGCCCCGTGACTTCCTTGTGGTTGACATCGTAAACATCTTCCACGACCGTGTCGAGCAGGAATTTAATCTTCTCGTGCTTCTGCGCGCGCTCCAGCATGATCTTGGACGCCCGGAAGGCGTCGCGGCGATGAATCACCGTCACCTTGGTTGCGAAACGAGTCAGAAACAGCGCTTCCTCCATGGCGGAGTCGCCGCCGCCGACAACGACAATCTCTTTCCCAGAGAAAAAGAAGCCGTCACACGTCGCACAGGAAGACACACCGTGGCCAATGAGTTGCTGCTCATGGGGCAAGCCCAGCCATCGAGCGGACGCACCGCTGGCAATGATCAGCGTCTGGGTGTGCACCTGATGAACTCCCACATGCAGCAGAAACGGCCGCTTGCTCAGGTCGACGCTGGTGAGATGCGCCATGCGATACTCCGCGCCGAAACGTTCGGCCTGCTTGCGCATGTTTTCGACCAACTGCGGGCCGAGGATGCCTTCGGGAAATCCCGGAAAGTTTTCGACCAGCGTGGTCAGGGAAAGCTGTCCGCCGGGCTCGTGGCCTTCGATGACCAGCGGCTTCAGGTTGCCGCGCGCCGTGTAGAGCGCGGCCGTGTGTCCGGAGCATCCGGACCCGATGATGACAACGTCGCGAGTTTCGCTCATGAATGATTGCCCTATGTGACGATTGCCTGACTGCGGATTAGATGGCTGTATTCAGATTTTGATGCATGACCCTATTCTGTCATCCCGAGCGAAGCGAACAGCCTGCCCCGAGCTTGTCGAAGGGATCTATGCAGTCCGCTCATCCGCATCAACCTTCTTCTGCTCTTCTGATTCATTTAGTTAGTAGGCGCTGGTTTAGTCGCTTTGGGCTTCGCAGTAGTCTTCGGTTTGGACTCGCCGCTGATTTTGTCCAACTCCTCCGGCACAGTTTTTTTCACGTCCAACAGCGCGCGATAGTTCGCCAGCACTACCGATGCGTTACGGAAGAGCGGTTCGTATGCGCTCTGATCCGGCGCCGTCGCGCCTTCCGCAGCCTGACACCGCGCCAGCGCAATGGAAGGCTTGCCAAAGCGTTCCAGCCGCACCCGGCTGGCCGGAGAGTTCGATCCAAGCATGGCCTCCGAACTGGTGACCGATGACGCGCTGTCTTCCATCGAGACCTGAATCAGATCCTTGGGATCGCGCACGTGCAGCACCAGCGTTTCCACCATATTTTGCCCGTCGTTGCTGAAGGAGTACTGCACGCTGGCAAACAGCGCCTGCACGGAAAACTCGCGGCGAATGCGAACATAGCTGGCCACAGATTTTTCGTCGGAGAAGTGTGTGCTCGTTCCAGGCTGCAGCAGGTTCGGCATGTCGCTCAGGGTCGAGCGTCCGCGGGTGATTTCGAAATCGGACCCGAACAGCGGCTGCTTGGGTATGTGGGCCAGCGCCGCGGCGATTTCTTTCTGCTCCTCGGCTGAAGGCGAACACACGTTCAGCATGTTGACCTTCACCTGCGGCTGCGTGGAAGACGGGTTGGCGGGTTGAGCCTGGTCTTGGGCGGCACTCCGTGTCGCCAGGGTGAGCGCGCAAATCAGAAAGGGAAGAATGAGGACTCTGGGCACGATTCTTGTCGCAATTCTTAGCACTGCGGAATTCTAAATGAGAAGCATCGAAAAATCCCGGACTGTGACCGTCGGCAAAGGATTTCGCCAAGGGCACAGAGAAAAGCCTTAGAATTCTCGTATGGCGAATTTGACGCTGGTCTATGGCATGAGGCTGCTGCCGTCCGAGGATGTGGCTGAGGTAGGGCAGGCTCCCGTGAAGCTCACGAATGGCCGGGAAGCCCACGTGACCATGCACGTGCTCGAAGGCAGCAAAGAAGACATCGAAAAGCAGTTGCGCACCAGTTTGGAAGCGTTCTTCGATCTTTATCCTGAGATCTGATCCTGAGATCTGATTCTGAGATTTAGCGGCTTGTGTGATCCGGACTGACCGGTGCATTCGCGCAGCCAATTACTCAGGTCCTTCGCTTCGCAGAGGACAAGTCTGCGTTTGAAAGTTTGGGAGAGCAGTAAGTCCGACATGCAATGGTCCTATCCAGAAGTTCGGCAGCGGTTGATCACGGCCGGGTTATGGCCGCAGGGCCGCATGGCGAGTCTAGCCTGCTATCTGGCGGGCATGGCCGGAGTGCTGTTCGCTCTGCAGAGATTGTTGGGAATGTTCGCACGGTCCTGGAGCGAGCATCTAGGTGGATGGGTCGAATTCCTCGCCTTCCTCGCCGGAGTGCTCTTCTTTGTCCTCGCCTTCCGCTGGGTGAAGCGCCGAATCCTATGGCGGCTGCGAAACCGGCTGATCGTCACTTATGTGTTCATCGGTGTGATTCCCGCGGTGTTGCTGGTCGGGATGGCGCTCATCACCCTCTACGGCCTGGCGGGACAGTTTGCGGTATTCGTGGTCACGTCCGAGATCCACTCACAGCTAAGAAGCCTGGAGGCGGCCAACGCCGCGGTCACCAATGAACTGGCGGCGCGGCTGGAACGCGGGGACCCGCCCACGGCCGAGTCGCTGGCAGGCTTGCGCAAACGCGATCCCGCCTGGAACCGGCGTCAGGTTTGCGCGTGGTATGGCGACAAGCCGCTGCCGCTCTGCAATGACTTCAAAGGCGCGTCGCTCACACGCCCGGTTTTCGTGAAGGGCAGATTTCGCGACATCGTTCGAGAACGCGATGACTTGCACCTGCGGGTCTGCTCCTCGATGCCGGTGGGGACGAGCCAACTGATCGTCGTGACCAGCGAGCCGTTCGACAAAGAACTGGTCGGCAACATCGCGGCCGATCTCGGTGAAATCACGCTCTACGCCTCCGGACTCACGCTGGACCGCACGCCGTCGAAGCCGGCAAGCGCTCCGGGCGAGTCCGCGGGTGGGTCCGCGCCTGCCTCGCGGGTCACGGTTTCCATTGCGCCCGAAAAAGCCAAGGGTGGAATCTCCGTCAACTCCAGCAAGGACGGGCAAACCGAAGAGCAGGTGCTGCACCCCACCTTCTCCGTAGGCGCTCTGCCTGCCGCGACCAACAGCTTCGATCGTGAAATCACTTTCGGTACGCCCCTTGCCATCGTCGATTGGAAAACCGGCGAGCAGGCGCCGGTCGGCGCGGCGTTACAAGTGACCACGCGACCGGCGGTGCTCTACGGCCATCTGTTCGCCACGTTTGGAGAGTTCGTGCAGGGCGTGGCTTACATCCTCGTGGGCGTCGGAATCTTCTTCTCCATCATCGAACTGATCGCGCTCATCATCGGCATGCGCATGACCCGCACCGTGACGGCAGCTGTGGCGCAGCTGCACAACGCCACCCGGCACGTGGATCGCGGCGATTTCAGCCACCGCATTCCCGTGACATCGAACGACCAGTTGGCCGACCTGGCCATCTCATTCAACTCCATGACCGCTTCGATTGAGAAGCTGATTCAGGAGCAGAAGGAAAAACAGCGGCTGGAGAACGAGCTGGCCATCGCGCAGGAAGTGCAGGCGCAGCTGTTCCCGCGCCAGGTTTCGGAACTGGAGTCGCTCGAGGTACACGGTTTCTGCCGGCCCGCGCGCACCGTCAGCGGAGATTACTACGACTTTCTGACGGCGAGTTCGCACAAGCTGATTCTTGCGGTCGGCGACATCAGCGGAAAAGGAATTTCGGCCGCCCTGTTGATGGCAACCATCCACTCGGCGGTGCGCGCCTACAGCGTGGAGAATCTGCCGCAGATGCGGGAGCCGGTCGCCGTGGGCGCGGTCGCCGGCGCGGGCAGAGTTATGGCCGCATGGCCGGAGGGCGTGGAGGTTTCTCCCGGAGCGCTGCTGAGCCTGCTCAACCACCAGCTCTACGAAAGCACTCCGCCGGAAAAATACGCCACGCTGTTTCTCGGAATCTACGACGGACGCTCGCACCACTTGACCTACAGCAACGGCGGACACCTGCCTCCCATTCTGATCGCGCGAGACGGCAGCATCCGCAGGCTGGAGACCGGCGGAACGGTCGTTGGCCTATTCGACAATATGACTTACGCCGAGGGCGCGGTCGAAATGCACCCCGGCGAAATTTTCCTGGCCTACAGTGATGGCGTCACCGAACCGGAAAACGATTTCGGAGAATTCGGCGAGCAAAGGCTGATCGACCTGGTCCGCGACAATCGCGAACTGCCCTTGCCCGAGATCAGCCAGATCGTGACCCTGGCCGTCGATAACTGGATCGGCGATAATGAACAGCCGGATGACGTAACCCTGGTTCTGGCCCGAGCGCGATAGCGGCGAGGAAAACGGCCAAGCGCCATCCAGCAGGGCGTATTGACAGAAGAGGTACCATGCAATACCTTTGGTGCCTTAGTGGATCATTCCATTGCGTGCGCGGGAGTAGCATAACCACGGCAATGCGCCGGGGCTCCATCCCGGAGATGACGGTTCGAAACCGTTCCTCCCGCCCCAGTTTTTCCCTCGGTTGAGGGCCTGGCAGTTTCAGATTCTCTGCTTTTTCCACCGTCCTGCTCGAACCGGGACGGCGCTGGCCATCGCGCGTTCCGCGATCACTTCTTTGGCAGCACCAGCACCCGCGCGGAGATCGCGCCATTTTTCAGAATGCCGCCAAGAATCATTGGCCCCAACGCCGTGTTCAGGATTCCACCGCTGTCGGCCCGCGCGTCAAGCGTATCCTCGCTGATCGTCTCCCAGCGGGCGCCGTGCAGTTCAAAGTCAAACGTCATCGGCGAAATCTCGGCGAGTTTGCCGTCATAATCCAGCCCCTTGAAGTTATGCGGACCGGTAGCCCCGCCGGAGAAAAGAATTCTGTGGCCCTCCCCTACGCCCGCCGCGATGCCGAACCGCCCTGGCCCGGGATGCGGAGGCAGTTTGCTCCACTCAATCTTGTTCGGATCTTTCTTTTCGATCTTGCCCATCCAGCACTCGTCGGACGAAACGTAGGGCGCGCCCGCCGCTGAATTTTTCCGCGCGCCATCGACATAGACGATCGTATCGTCAACCAGGCCTCCAGCATGCCCGAACACGGGAGTTCCGGGAAACGGCGTGGCCTGGCTCCAGGTATTCTTTTCGGCGTCGTAGACTTGCACGTTGTTCACTGGCCCGTTCTTCGATTTTCCGCCCACCAGATAGATGTAACGGTCGTGGATCGCGCCGATGACCGCGTTTTCCACCGGAACCGGAATGTCCTCGCCGCGATACCATTTGTGTTCATCGGACAAGTAGGCGTTAACATCAGCGACCGTGAGTTCATTCCCCTGTCCGTCGACGACATATCCGCCGAAAAGAAACACTTTTCCACGGGCTCCGATTGCGGACGAACCCAGCCGGCCGGCGACTCCCGGCACCGAGCGCTCTTCGATCCACTTCCCCGTCTTGAAGCGCAGTACATACATTTTGTTGGAAATGTCGTCCCAGGTTTTCTTGGGCCCGATCCCCATCAGCGAATAAATTTCAATTCCATTCTTGAGTGACGCCACCGCATTGCTCGACACTTCAGCGGGCATGGGTGGAATCTTCTCTTTATCGGCCGCCAGCAGGAAAACGCCGCACAGCAGCGGCAACAGGAGCGCAGGGAAGGAAAAGACAGGCAGTTTCTTCATTGCTGAGATATTACGTCTTCATCGAGGCGGCGGCCAAGAGCGGCCAAGAGTGCGGTCCCAAAGAACGCTGCTCTGTTAGAACCAGGTCTTGCGCCGGTATTCACGGTACTCATCGCCGAAGGCAGCTTCCAGAACGCGCGCTTCCCGGCGGGCGCGGATGCTCTGCCCAATCACACCAGCAACCACCACAAGCCAACCCACTGGCCGCTGCAGCACCAGGACCAATCCCGTGAGCATCACCATGCCGAAGACATAAATTGGATTGCGAATCTTCGAGTAGAGTCCGGTAGTGACGAGCGCATGAGCCTCAGGCTTGATGGAAAACGACTTGCCGAGTTGATAGCGCGCGATCCCGATGAAGATGAGGCCCACTACCGCCAGCACCGTCCCGGCGTAGCGTTGGGTATTCCACGGAGTCTGCAAGGTGATGAGGAGCCAAAACAACGCGACGACTCCTACCAACTGAATCGCGGTGAACGCGTGGCGGTGCCTGTCTTGCATAATGATTACTTTATTTGAACAGCCCCTGGCGCACACCGTGAATAAAGTCGGTGTAAGCCGGAGTTTCTCCGCAGGCGCGCATGTGAGTGGCGATCTGCCCGCGATGATAGGCCGAGTGCATGACCACATGCGTCAAGACGTCCACAATCGTGCTGGTCCACTCTTCGCCCTTGCTGTTTTTGTAGGAGATGGACTGAGAAACGTCGCCGGCGGTAATCAGATCGAGAAATTCGAGCCACAGCCCGCCCATTTTCGCGGCCTGCGCCTCGCACTGCGCCAGATCGGGTTCCGGCCATACCGGGACGCTTTGCGGCTGCTGTCTCAGCCGCTCCAGCCAAACCAGCTCGGCGGCCAGAATGTGGGACATGAGCTGCAGCGAGCGCTGATTTTCAGAAGTATGGTTCACGCTGCCTGCATTTCGGATCGCGGCCAGCACTTCCCGGTTCGCCCATTCATCGTAGGCAAACTGGCGGCGCAGATAGTCAGCAAGATTCACGAAATTCGCCCTCCGTCGCGTGGCCTTCTGCGACTCATCCCGCGACTTAACCAATGTAGCCCGTGTTGCCGTCCGCGGCAACGCTGTAACCATCCTTTCACATTTTGGGATTAGACTGCTTCTTGCGTCGCGCCCGAAGCAACGTGTGCGGTCGCGACGTGAGTTTAGAATTCCGATGTCCCGCAAGAAACGCGAGACATGGGGCACACGCTTCTTCTAAGTCTGATCGCTTATGCCACGGAAAGCGCCAACGTCTCGGAAGACTACAGTCGAAGAGGTGGCATCCATCCCACGTCCAGCCAAGGCCGCAGTGGAACCGAAGCTCGGCGGCCCGGACGATCTCACGCGCCTCGCCTTGAAGGCCTGCCTGATCGCCCGCGACGCCGCCTTCAACGTCCGCGATCTGCTCACCAATAATTCCCGCATGGCGTTCCTCGCCATTAAGGATTGCGAAAAGGAACTCGACCTGATCGAGCGCCAGATCGACGAACGCCTGCCCGAGGCCATCACGCGGGTGAATGAGGCCCGCGCCCGCCAATTGCTTTCAAGCCTGAAGTCGACCACGGACCTCGAACGCATTGGCGACCTAGTGATGAGCGTCGCCATGCGGGTGCAGGCCCGGACTTCAAAGATGGCCGCATCCGACGTGCGCCAACTGGTGGAAATGTCGGCCGTGCTGCGCGACATGCTCGACCTGATTCACCAGGGCTTCTCCACGCTCGATCTGGAGTGTGCCCGCAAAGTCTTGCAGATGGATAAAGAGATCGACCGCGTCTGTCATGGATTGTTCCAGAAGCATCTGGCCGAAACCGTGGCCCAGGGCGATACCACAGGTTTCGACGTGCTGCTCATGGCGCAGGCTCTGGAACGCGCCGGGGATCACACCACCAACCTCGCCGAAGATCTCTACAGCCTGATTGAAGGCCGCAGCCTGCGGCACATGCCAAAGAAGAAGGCAGCGAACTAGCTTTTCTCGAGTTCTCAGTTCTCAGTTCTCAGTTCTCAGAGAAGCAAAACCGGGCGGCCCCGCTGTCAAGGAAAAGTCCCAGTTCATGACTCCTCGGGTGGGAGATCAAAAGACGCGTTCGTTCCAAACTTAACTGAGAACCGAGAACTGAGAACTTTCTCTCCACAAATTCATCGTTCATTAACACACGAGAAACATTCGCGCAACATTTCCCCAATAGAGTCGTGTTTGGTTGCCCTTGCTCCGGGAACTGCTGCGACTCCGTGGGGGTGCCCTGAACCGCCAAATGCATCAGCCAGCCGAATTCCTCGAACCAGGGAACACTGCCAGCGCAGCCGCGTTCCGTCCGGTCATCTTTGTGGTCGAGGACGACGAGGACATCGCCCGCCTCATTTCCCACCATCTGCAGGCGTCCGGGTTCGAGGTGCAGAGTTTTGTAAGCGGCTCTTCCGTGCTTACCGAAGCGGTGCGCGAAATGCCCGCGCTGTTTCTGCTCGACGTGATGCTGCCGGGAACGGACGGCTTCGAACTCTGCCGCCACATCCGCCAGACCCCGGTCCTTTCGGCCACTCCCGTCATCTTTCTGACCGCGAAGACCGCAGAAGCCGACCGCGTCAAAGGACTGGAACTGGGCGGCGACGACTACATCACCAAACCTTTCAGCCCGCGCGAACTGGTAGCCCGCATTCGCAGCGTGTTGCGCGGATTGGGCCAGGTTCCCGCGCCGGGCGAATTGCTGCGCCTGGGCGACTTGGAAATCGATGTTTCGTCGATGACCGTGCAGATGCAAGGCCGCAATGTCATGACCACGGTGCGCGAATTCCGCCTGCTGGAATATCTGGCCACGCATCGCGGCCGCGTGCTAACCCGCGATCAACTGCTCGACGCGGTGTGGAAAGAAACTCCTTTCGTCACCCCGCGATCCATCGATGTCTACATCCGCCGCCTGCGCGAGAAGATTGAAATCGACCCTCGCCATCCCCAATACCTGAAGACCCTGCGCGGCATCGGCTACCGCTTCGAAGTACCGAAATAGCCTCCTCAACGTAGCGTTAGTCGTGCACCGCACCATCACGCCGTTCGGCAACGTGCCATAGTTCCTGATGATTTACTCTTTTCATCCCACCGTTCCTGCCGCGTCGTTTATTCTGCCTACATCCTTAGATGGCCTCGAACAAGCCCAAGCCGCTGTGGAAAGCCGACGACCAGCAGGCCCGTCTGGCCGAAGTGATTGCGAGTTCGGACGAGCCCGCGAAAGATAATCCGCTGCGCCGCGACGTGCGCTCGCTGGGCGCGATCCTCGGGCAAGTGCTGGTGGAGCAGTCCGGGCGAGAGTTGTTCGCTTCGGTCGAAGAGTTGCGGCGACTGCTGATCGATCATCGCGAGACTGCCCATCGCGAGACTGCCCACCGCGAGACCGCCCATCGCGAAGCCGCTCATCGTGAGGCTGCGCGGCGCAGTCCGGAACAGGCATCTGCTCCCGAACTCATCGTCAAGGCACAGGAAATTGTCTCTGCGATGGACCTGCCGCGCGCCTACCAGGTGACCAAGGCTTTCGCGACTTATTTTGAACTCACCAACCTCGCCGAGACGAACCACCGCCGGCGCCGCCGCCGCGCGGGCAAATTGGACCGCGAACATGCTCCGCAGGCGGGTTCGTTTCGCGGAACGCTGCAGCGCATGAAAGCGGCCGGAATTTCGGCTGACGATGCCGTCGCCGCCCTCAGCCAGATCGTGATCACTCCCGTCTTCACTGCGCATCCCACCGAGGTTGCCCGGCAGACCGTTCTGCTCAAGCGTCGCCGCATCGCGAAAGAATTGGAGCGCCTCGACCGTCTCCCGCTTACAGATGAGGACGCGGAAGATTGCGAAGACAATATCCGCGCCGAAGTTACTTCGCTGTGGCAGACCGACGAAGTCCGCCTGGCCAAGCCGACCGTCGATGATGAAATCCGCATGGGCCTGCGCTACTTCCGCCTTTCATTGTTCGACGCGCTGCCGAAAATTTACGCCGAGGTCGTGGAAAGCTTCCGCGACGTCTACGGCCTCGATCTCGACGCCAATCAGTTGCCGAACCTGGTGAACTTCGGCTCCTGGATTGGCGGAGACCGCGACGGCAACCCGCTGGTCAAACCCGACTGCATTCGCGACGCGTTGGCGATGGCGCGCGCGTTGATCCTGCGCGAGTATCTCAACGACGTTGAATCGTTGAGCGACCGCCTCAGCTCCTCACGCCGGCAAACCAATGTTTCGGAGGAGCTGCTTTCGCGCTTGAAACTCTACGAACGCACGATCGCCGGCGTTCACCTGGCCTGGGGCCCGCACAACACCACCGAAAGCTATCGCCGCTTTCTTTCCTACATGTTTCACAAGCTTCAGCAAAGCCGCCTGGCCGTGGACGCGCCCGCCGCCTATCGCAACGCTGCGGAATTTGAGGCCGATCTTCTCCTCGTGCAAAGCAGCC
>JBELAE010000165.1:0-10185 GCA_049509155.1 Candidatus Sulfotelmatobacter sp. | reverse complement strand
CCGGATAACGGAGTCAGCCTCAGTGGCAACGGAATCGCGCCGACTGCGCTGACTGTAACTACGTTTGCAACCCTGCCGCAGGCTACACAGACGGCCGCGTACCAGGCCACCCTGGCAGCCTCTGGCGGCTCAGGCTCATATACCTGGGCTTTGGCCTCAGGCTCGACGCTGCCTTCGGGGTTGACGCTTTCCAGTGGTGGCGTTATCAGCGGCACTGTGGCGTCGTCCGTAGCGGCGGAAAATTACACCTTCACCGTGAAGGTGACGGATTCCAGCACCGGGGACACCGCGACTTCTGCGATGACCATCGGTGTCTTCGCCGACCTGGGCGACAATTGCAACGACATTTCTTTCGACGTTGTCGGTACCTCGACGCCGGAGGTTGCGCTGACCGATCTGGGCACTGGAACCTACCAAGGCTCCGAGGGGGGCTTGTATCCCGATGGCAGCAACGTGCGGCCCTCGGCACAGGATGCCTACGGCGTAACCCTGGCGGAGGGAATTGGGCCGCTCGATACCGCTGGCAATCCCAGTCCGACCGGGCAATACGTGATGCTGGCGATCGGCGAATCGACGGCGCAGAACGAGTTCAACCGCTTCCTGCCCATCGCCTACGCGGATCCCACCAAGAACCCCAGTCTTGTGATCGTCAATGGCGCGCAGGGCGGTGGCACACCGTTTGACTACGAAGACCAGACTTCGCCCTACTGGGCGACCGTAATGAACAACTACCTGCCGCAAAATGGCGTGACTCCGGAGCAGGTAGTCGTGATCTGGGTGGAAGATACGGACGGAATCAACACCGGAACATTTCCGACTGACATCGCCGCGTTGCAGACGGAATACGAAAACATGATGCAGACCATGCACACGCTGTTCCCGAACTTGAAGATGGTTTACTTCTCGTCGCGGGTGTATGGCGGATACTCCAATGGCGTGGGTAACCCGGACAATCCGGAGCCGTACTCGTACGAGGTTGGTTTCGCGGTGAAGTGGGCAATCGCGGACCAGCTCAACGGCAACGCCAACTTGAACTACAACCCCCTGTTGGGTCCAGTGGTTGCACCGTGGATGTCATGGGGCCCGTACTACTGGTCGAACGGCATGCTGGGCCGCAAGGACGGGCTGGTGTGGGATTGCGCGGATTTCTCCTCCGACGGTACGCATCCCTCGTCTGAATACGGGCAGCTGAAAGTTGCCACGGCGTTGCTGCAATTCCTGAAGACCGACGACACCACCACACCGTGGTACCTGTTACAGGGCTCGGTACTTAGTCCCAGCAGCGGTAATAATCAGTCTGGCGCCCCCGGGACCGTTTTGCCCACGGCCTTAGCTGTGACCGCCACAAATAAAGGGGCCCCAGTCGCTGGTGTCAGCGTGACCTTCAGCGCCGGTACCTCAGGCGGAACTTTCAACCCGACCACGGCCGTCACTAACAGCAGCGGCGTCGCAACCTCCGCCTTCACTCTGCCGGCTACAGCCGGAACATACACTCTGACGGCCAGCGCCACCGGCTACACGGCGGCAACGTTTACTGAAACGGCGACCGCCGCAGCCAAGACGCTGACAGTGACTGCTGGAAACAACCAGACGGGCGCCGTGAGCACCACGCTTCCGACGGCCTTGACTGTGGAGGCCACGAGCAACGGCAGCCCCGTTTCTGGAGTTACCGTTACTTTCAGCGGCACCGGCAGCTTTGGCACTCCTACCGTGACCACGGGCAGCAACGGACTGGCGTCGACCACTTACACCTTGCCGGCGACGGCGGGGACCTACACGCTCACCGCCAGCGCCACCGGTTACACGGCGGCAACGTTTACTGAGACGGCGACTGCGGCAACCAAGACGCTGACAGTGACTGCGGGAAACAACCAGTCAGGCTACATCAGCACCACCCTTCCGACCGCCTTGACCGTAGAGGCCACCAATGGCGGGAGTCCTGTCTCTGGCGTGAGCGTTACGTTCACGAGCAACGCCGGAGGCAGCTTCGGCAGTGGCACGGTAACCACCGGCAGCAACGGGCTGGCGTCGACCACTTACACGTTGCCGGCTACGGCCGGAACCGTGACCATCACGGCCAGTGCCACGGGCTATAGCTCGGCAACCTTCACCGAGACCGCAAATGCGGCTGAGGTGCTGACCGTTAGCGGCGGCAACAACCAGTCGGGTGCCCCAGGCACCGTGCTGCCGACGCCCTTGAGCGTGACGGCGACGAATAATGGCGTCCCCGTGGTTGGCTTGAAAGTGAGCTTTATCGACGGCAAGAAGGGAAGTTTCAATCCAAGCACCGCCACTACCAATAGCAGCGGCGTCGCGTCAACCACTCTCACTCTGCCGCAAACAGACGAGACTCTGACAGTCACTGCCGGCAGTATCGGTTACACGACCGCAACCTTCACCGAGACCGTGGCCGCGCCAGTGTTGACTCTGACCGCGACCACTGGAAACAATCAGACGGGCGCGCCCGGCACCACCCTTCCAACCGCACTGACGGTAGAGGCCACCAGTAACGGAAATCCCGTTTCTGGTGTGACCGTCACGTTCAGCGGTGGCACCGGAGGCAGCTTCGGCACTCCGACGGTGACTACGGGTAGCAACGGCCTGGCGTCAACGACTTATACCTTGCCCACCACGGCCGGAGTCTTGACCATTACGGCCAGCGCCACCGGCTATTCGGCAGCAACCTTCACGGAGACATCGGCCGTGCCAGTGTTGGCGCTGAATGTGACCGCTGGAAACAATCAGTCCGGCTACATCAGCACCCTGCTTCCGACGGCCCTGACGGTGGAGGCCACCAATAACGGGAGTCCGGTCTCTGGCGTGAGCGTTACATTCACCAGCAGCAACGGAGGCAGCTTCGGCAGCGGCACCGTGACCACGGGCAGCAATGGCCTGGCGTCGACTACTTACACGTTGCCCGCTACGGCCGGAACCATCACCATCACCGCGAGCGCGACTAACTATAAGTCGACAACCTTCACCGAAACCGCGAATGCGGCTAAGGCACTCACCGTGACCGGAGGCAACAACCAGACAGGCATCCCGGGCACTGTGCTCCCCACGGCATTGACCGTGACGGCCACGAATGAAGGTGTTCCCGTCGCTGGTGCGAGTGTGAGCTTCATCGACGGCAAGAAGGGAAGCTTCAGTCCCAACCCGGCAATCACAAACAGCAGCGGGGTGGCATCGACTACCTTCACTCTGCCAGTGACGGACCAGACTGTGACGATCACGGCGGGCATTGTCGGCTACACCTCCGCGACCTTTACGGAGACGGCCGCAACGATCCTGACCCTCACGGCAACGGCTGGAAACAATCAGTCGGGCTCGACGGGCACCACGCTTCCGACGGCCTTGACCGTTGAGGCCACCAGTAACGGAACCCCCGTCTCTGGTGTGACCGTTACGTTCAGTGGCGGCACCGGAGGCAGCTTCGGCACTCCTACCGTGACCACGGGCAGCAACGGCCTGGCGTCGACGACTTACACTCTGCCGGCGACGGCTGGAACCGTAACCATCACTGCCAGCGCAACGAGCTACACGGCGGCAACTTTTACCGAAACGGCGACTGCTCAGGTTAAGACTTTGGCCGTGAGCGGCGGCAATAACCAGAGCGGAGGGGTCGGAACCGCGCTGCCAACGGCGCTGACCACCTTAGCGACCGTCAACGGAACCGCAACTGCCGGCGTAAGCGTGAGTTTCAGCGACGGCAGCACCGGAACTTTCAGTCCGAATCCTGCGATCACCAATAGTAGCGGCATCGCATCGACCACCTACACGCTGCCGGCTACGGCGGGAACCTACACCGTCACCGCCAGCAGCACCGGCTACACATCCACAACGTTTACGGAAACCGCCACTACTGGAGCCGAGACGCTGGCTGTGAACGCTGGCAATAACCAGACTGGTGCGGTCGGCACCACCCTGCCCAAGGCACTGATAGCTGCAGCTACGATCAACGGAACCCCAACTGCCGGCGTGAGCGTGAGTTTCACCGATGGTGCCGGCGGGACGTTCAGTCCAAACCCAGCAGTCACCGCCAGTAACGGCCTTGCGTCGACCAGCTACACACTGCCGGCTACGGCAGGGACCTATACCGTGACCGCCAGCAGTACCGGCTACACGTCAGCGACCTTTACGGAGACCGCAACAGGGTCCGGATCAGTGGCTGCCCTCGGACTTGTTTCCGGTGGAAAACAGACAGGCACGGTGGGGACGACCTTACCGGTGCCTCTGGTATTCGAAGCCAAGACTTCGACGGGGGGACTCGTGGCCGGGGCTTCCATCAGCTTCACTGACGGGGTGGGAGGCACGTTCTCACCGAATCCAGCAATTACCGGTTCTAACGGGGAAGCGTCAGTTACGTATACCCTGCCCACGGTGGCGGAATTCACCACGGTCACGGCATCGGTTGGAAGCGTAACCACCACCGCCAGCGAGAAAGCGGTGGCGGGCGCAGCCACTAAGATCGCGATTGTTTCCGGGAATAACCAGTCTGCGGAACCAAGCACAGCGCTGCCCAACATGCTGGTCGTTTCGGTCACCGATCAATACGGCAATGGCGTCTCGGCCTATAGCGTGACGTTCACCGACAACGGCGCGGGAGGTACTTTCTCCACGACAACTCCCGTAACCAATTCGTTCGGCCAGGCCGAGGTCAACTACACCACCGGCACCAAGGCAGGAACCGTTACGATCTCGGCAGAGACGGCGACGGTGGGCACGGTCAATTTCACCGAGACGGTGGAGTAATGCGGCCGGGCACGGCGACGTAGTCGAAGTTTTATTGAAGCTTAACGAAAGCAATTCTCGCGCAGACGGACCATCCGTCTGCGCGATTTTTTTTGCGCGAAACATATCTTGGTGACGTCCTGATCGAAATGCTGGGAACGCCGCGGCTTCGGGAGTGATATCGCGCTGCGGCGTTCCCAGCATTTCGAAGCCGACCATGAATTTGCGGATGGTGGCCGAGCGCAGGAGCGGCGGATAGAAATGCGCGTGAAAATGACACTCGGGATGATCGATGCCGTCGGTCGGCGACTGGTGAAAGCCCATGGAGTAAGGGAAGGGAACGCCGAAAACTTTGTCGTAAGTGGAAGTGACGCGCTGCAAAATCTCACTTAGTGACCGGATTTCGTGATCCACGAATTGGTTCATACTCCCGAAGTGCCGGCGACTGCAGACCAGAATTTCGAATGGCCACACTGCCCAGAAGGGCACGAGCGCGATGAAGTCGTTGTTCTGGTAAACCACGCGGATCTGCTCGCGAGTCTCCAATGAAGCGTAGTCACAGAGAAGGCAACGGGCGTGGGACTGCAGGTAGGCGCGCTGCGCGGCGATCTCTTTCGCCGGCGCTTCAGGAATGGAAGCAGTTGCCCAGATCTGGCAGTGGGGATGCGGGTTACTGGCGCCCATCATGGCGCCGCGATTTTCGAAAATCTGGACGTGGTGGATGTCCTTCAGGCCACTCAATTCTCGGAATTGTCCCAGCCATGTGTCGACGACGAGTTCAATCTCTTCGAGCGGCATGGTAGCGAGGGTGAGATCGTGGCGGGGTGAGAAGCAGATCACGCGGCAGATCCCGGGCTCGGACTCGGCGACCAGCAGACCCATGCCGTCAACGTCGAGACGAGCGCGGGGAACCTGCGGTTTCAGGGCGGCGAAGTCGTTCTCGAAAACGAAAGTGGTGGAGTAGTCAGGATTTCGAATCCCGCCGGCGCGGGTGTTGCCGGGACAGAGGTAGCAACTGGGATCGTAGGCTGGCTCTTTCGCGGATGGCAGGGGCGCGACTTCTCCCTGCCAGGGGCGGGTGGCGCGATGCGGTGAGACCAGAATCCATTCGTTGGTCAGGGCATTCAACCGGCGGTGGGGATCTTCGGTCAGTTTCAATCCGGTGAGTTTCAAATTGCGGCCTCGCAGCATTTTACGACGAGCGACGGCCGTTCAGCAGAAGGAAGGACCGAATTGCGCCGCGGCGTGGCATAATCATCGGCAACAACTCCTAACCCAGGTGGCATCCGATGCGTTCAGTGCTGATTGCCGTTCTCAGTCTGTGGCTTTGTGTGGGTGCGAGTTCGCCCTGCGGCGCGGCAGCTGCGAGCGCGAAGCCGCTGCAGATTTACTTCATTGATGTCGAAGGTGGTCAGGCGACTTTGGTGGTGAGCCCGTCGGGGCAGTCGCTGCTGATTGACACGGGCTGGCCGGGATACGAAGGGCGCGACGCCGACCGGATTCTGGCAGCGGCCCACCAGGCCGGCATCGAACAGATCGATTACGTGCTGATTACGCATTACCACCGCGATCACGTGGGCGGCGTGCCGCAGCTGGTGGACGGGATTAAGGTGGGCACGTTTGTCGACCACGGGCCGAATCTGGAAGACTCAGAAGTGACGCGCACCGACTATGCCGCGTATGAGAAAGCGATCGCCGGCCACGCCCATGTGGTCGTGAAGCCGGGATGGGGGTTGCCGATCAAGGGCATTGAGGTTCGCGTGCTCGCCGCCGCCGGAGATCACATTACGAGTCCGTTGCCCGGAAAAGGGGATGCGAATGCGTACTGTGGCGCTGAGCCGTCCGCCGAGGTGGACAATACGGAAAATGCACGGTCCGTCGGTGTTCTGATCACCTATGGGCGCTTTCGCTTTCTGGATCTCGGAGATCTGACGAAGAAAAAAGAGCTGGAGATCGCTTGCCCTAACAACTTGCTGGGGACGGTTGATCTTTTTCTGGTGACGCACCACGGAGCGGATCTCTCGAATCCGAAGGCGCTGGTTTGGGCGCTGCATCCGCGCGTAGCTGTGATCGACAATGGTCCACGCAAGGGAGCCAGTCCGGCGGCGTGGCAGATTGTGCATGATTCTCCGGGGCTCGAAGACTTGTGGCAGCTGCATTACGCAGCCGAATCGGACCGAGATCATAATGGTGCCGACGAGCGCATTGCGAACTTGAAGGAGAATTGCGAAGGGAAGTACATCAAGGTCGTGGCGGAAACGGATGGCTCGTTCACGGTCACGAACGGGCGGACTGGCGAGCAGAAGACTTACGTCAAGAAGTAATCAGACTACAATCCTCAGTCATGATCGTGATTGTGATGGGAGTCGTCGGCGCCGGGAAGACGACTGTGGGGCGTCTGTTGGCGGAGCAATCGGAGTGGAGATTCGCCGACGCGGATGACTTTCATCCGGCGGTGAATATCGAGAAGATTCGGCGCGGCATCGCCCTTAGCGATGAAGATCGGCGGCCGTGGCTGGAGAGTCTTCGCGCGGCGATCGCCCTTTGGATCACTGAGAAGCGCAACGTCGTTCTGGCGTGTTCGGCCCTGAAACGCAGCTACCGGCAGGAACTGCGGGTCGGGCCGGAGGTTCGGTTTGTTTACCTCAAAGGCGGCGCGGACATCATCGCGCAACGACTGCGCTCGCGAGAAGGACACTTCGCTAACGAGCAGATTCTGACCAGCCAGTTCGCAGACCTGGAAGAGCCGGAAGAAGCGGTCACTGTCGCAATCGCAGCGCCGCCGCACCAGATTGTGGCCGAAATTCGGACGAAGCTCGGCTTGGCGTAGAATCCTCGACAGCAAAGTTCGACTCGACGAGCGTTCAGCTCGACGAAAGCTTGGCTCTACAGAAGTCTGGAACCTACTTTTGACAACTGCTCCCGACCGGCTGGAATCCGCCGTGATTTCCCGACTCATGTGGCGGGTGATGCCGTTTCTGTTCCTCCTTTACATCGTTGCCTACCTCGATCGCATCAACGTGAGCTTCGCGGTGTTGCAGATGCGGGGATCTCTCGGGATCAGCGACCGGGTGTACGGCCGGGCGGCGGGGATGTTTTTTGCCGGCTATTTTTTCTTTCAGCTGCCCAGCAATCTGGTGCTGGAGAAGTTCGGCGTGCGGCGATGGATTTCCGGCCTGATGGTCACTTGGGGAGTGATTTCCTGCCTGATGATATTTATCCGCGGTCCCGTCAGTTTCTATGGGATGCGGTTCCTGCTGGGAGCTGCCGAGGCGGGATTTTTTCCCGGCATGATCCTGTATATGAAGCGCTGGTTCCCGGCCAATGCGCGGGCGCGGGCAGTGGCGTGGTTCATGATGGCGAATCCGATCGCGGGTATCGTGGGGAGTCCGGTATCAGGGGCATTGCTGGGGCTCAGCGGCAAGGGGCTTTCGGGATGGCAATGGATGTTTTTGATGGAAGGTCTGCCGGCCGTGGCTCTTGGAGTCACCGTGTTTTGGACGCTGGCGGATAACCCTAGCGAGGCAAGCTGGCTGAAGGGCGAGGAGCAAGCCTGGCTGCTGGAAAAGTTGGCTCAGGAACAGCGGGTTGAATCGGCCCGTGGGCAGGGTAGTTTCTGGCAAGTGCTGATTGCTCCCCGAATCTGGATGCTTTCGCTGGTGTACTTTGGGGTTTCGACCACGATGTATGGAGTCACGCTGTGGCTGCCGAGCGTGATCCGGTCGCTATCCGGGCTCAGCTATTTCATGACGGGGGTGGTGTCGGCGCTGCCGTTCCTGGCGACGGCGATAGCGATGGTGCTGGTAGGTATGCGGTCGGATCGTACGGGAGAGCGGCGATGGCACACGGCGATTCCTGCGTTTGTGGGCGCGGGCGCGCTGGTAGCGGCGGGTTACGGGAGTTCGACAGTGGTAGTGGTGGCGTGCATCGGCTTGGGGCTGGTATGCGCGGAGTCGATGGTGGGGCCTTTCTGGGCGATGGCGACGTCACGGATGGCGGGTCTTTCGGCAGCTGCGGGGATCGCAGTGATTAACTCGCTGGCGAATCTGGGTGGGTATTATGGGCCTGACATTATCGGATTCTTTCGCAAGCTGAATGGCGGGTTTCGCGGCGGGCTGCTGGCGATTGGGGCGACACTGGCGCTGAGCGGGGTGACCGCGTTGATCGTAGGGCGGGAGCGGGCCGTGGGATCTTGAACCACCAAGGGCACGAAGTCACACGAAACACATACGAACGAAGTCCTTCGTGATCCTTCGTGCGCTTTGTGGTTCGTGGCTTTCCTTCGAGCGTCAAGATACGCACTAGCGCAGCCGGAGGCGGCAGCCCCCACCCGAGCCCGAATTGTTTACAATAGAAGTTTCGTCTGACGATTCGTTACGGGCGCATGTAGAGGGACGAATAGCGATTTTGGAATCGACAAACCACAATTCCAGTACGGCCCCCACCGTTTACTGGCGGGTTGAGGGTAGCCTGCTTGACCTGACGGTGGTCGAGCCGGTGGCGTTCTTTACCTGGAATGCCCAGACGTTCGCCGAGCGCTTCCGGCGGCGGGGGCTCATCTTCCTGATGGCGCTGCTGCGGCCGTTTCTGTATTCCACCAACCGCAAATTTGCCACACGAGTGGTGCATGCCGTGTTGCGCGGAGTAACCCGCGACCGCCTGGATTTGCTCGGGGAAGAGTTTTTTCAATACAAATTGAAGCCGCGGCTGAAAGAGCGCGGCGTGTTGAAGGTGAAGGAGTTGGTGCAAGCCGGCGCGGAAGTTGTGCTGGTGAGCCAGGGCCTGGAGCATGTGATGCGCCCGCTGGCGCAGCACCTCGGCGTTGGGCGGATTGTGGCTAACAGGTTAGAGTTTCGCGATGGAACGGCGACGGGCCGGTTGCTGGAGCCAGTGATCCGGCCGCGCGGGGCGTTTGCAAAATTCAGGGAAGAGAATCCCGACGGGCGCCGGGCGCCGAAGACGCTGGCGCGGCAACTCGACATTTCCGTGGAGGCGCTGCGAGCGGCGGTGATTCCGGCGGAGCGGCGGGGTGTTTCGCCGGCTCAGCCCATCGTTCATTTTGAAGGTCAAAGACAGGCTCAGGGGTTTTCCGTGCGCCGAGCTTTTTCAGAAAAACACGTAATGCTGATCGGCGTGACCGGGTTCATTGGCAAAGTGTGGTTGGCGAACACGCTTCTGGACTTGCCCGACGTGAAAAAGATTTATCTGCTGATCCGGCGGCAGAAGTCGAACCCGGCGGAGCGGCGCTTCGAGAAGATGGTGGAAGAATCGCCGGTGTTCGATCCGTTGTTTGAGCGGCACGGTGAGCGTCTCTCGGATTTTCTGCGTGAAAAGATCGAGGTGGTCGAAGGGGACGTCACTCAGCCTGGGCTGGGACTCGACGCCGAGACAGCGCGCCGCTTGCAACGGAATCTGGATTTGATCATTAACAGCTCGGGGTTGACGGACTTCAAT
>JBELAE010000164.1:0-10201 GCA_049509155.1 Candidatus Sulfotelmatobacter sp. | reverse complement strand
CGGCAGCTGGTGGGATCGTTCCAGTAGTTGACCCCATTCCAGACGTCCAGTTCCGTAACCCACTGGTAGATATACTTTGAGTCGTAGAGATTGATGTCCCAGGGATTACCCTGCGGATTCTTCACGTAATACACTTTGGTCTGACTTGGATCCCACATGGTATACACGTACGACGATGGCAGGCCGTTGGTGATCCCCTCCATGTGATACCCGGAGGCCAATCCCGGGTCCATCATCATTACGCTCAAGATGTCCCAATAGCCGTGCCCCGCCGGACAAGAAATGGTTGATTGAATCTGTCCAAAAGCATTAGGTGCTTGTGACAAACACGTTGCGAGGGCCAGCAGGCCCAACACACAGAGAGAGACAAGAGCACGTCTGCCTCTTCTCATTTGGTTCTTCCGTCGCCTCTCCGCGCCGCGATAGCAGGCGGAGTTGTCGAACACCGGGGAGGACTTCATGCGTAGATCCTTCCTGAAAGTGGGTTGGGGGAGCGAACGGCTACAATATACTCAGCGGCTTGTCAATACGGTAGGGCACTTAAGTGTAGTGGGGGCGATCCTGTAGGACTGGCCAGAAGTTCTAGGGTTAATACCTGAGCGAACTCCATAGGGTTGGCGCCGCATCACCGCGCCGCAACCCCCTCGCTATGAATGAGAACGATTCCACTGACGCGATCGTTGGTTATTACGGCGACCAGGACGAATCCTCACGCCTGGGCAGTGGCTGGTTTCAACTGGAGCAGGTCCGTACACAGGAATTGATTCTGCGCCACCTGCCGCCCGCCCCCGCTACGGTCATTGACGCTGGAGGAGGCGCCGGAGCCTATGCCTGCTGGCTCGCCGCCCTCGGCTATCAAGTGCACTTGGTCGACCTGGTGCCCAAACATGTGGAACAAGCGCGCGCGGCATCATCCCGGCAGCCCGCGCATCCGCTGGCGTCCGCGAAAGTCGGCGATGCGCGCCGTTTGTCGCATGACGATGCCACCGCGGACGCGGTGTTGTTGCTTGGCCCGCTATACCACCTGGTCGAGAGGGAAGAGCGGCTTGCCTGCCTAAGGGAGGCTCATCGCGTTCTCCGTCCGGGAGGAGTCGCGTGGGGTGCAGGCATCAGCCGCTTCGCGTCGTTGTTCGATTCGCTTGCACACGGATTCTTCGATGATGCCGCTTTCGAGCCTATCCTCGATCGCGATCTTAAAGAAGGTCAGCACCGCAACTCCACTGGCAATCCGATTTACTTCACCGACGCTTTCTTTCATCGTCCCGGCGAATTGTCGCGCGACTTCCTGGCGGCTGGATTTCAAGTGGTCGAGGTAGTGGCCATCGAAGGTCCGGGCTGGCTGGCCCGCGACTTCGATCGCTTGTGGAATGATCCGCTGCAGCGTGAGCGCATGCTGGCTGCTGTGCGCAAGGTTGAGCGCGAGCCCTCAGTGCTGGGCGCAAGCTCGCACGTCATGGCCATCGGAAGAAAATAAGGTTGAGGCCATCCCTTGAATCAACGGCTCGGGCTGGCGAGTGAGAAGGTTTCCGGTCAACCAGGGCTCGAGGCGAGCTTCAACCCGACTGCCTTTGACCAGATTCCAGCGCGGTCGCTGGCGAGCAGCCAGATTTCGCGCGCGACGCAGTTGATTGGAAGCTGTGGACGAAGAGCTTTCTCCACCTCTTCCAAGGTTTCCCGGCCCACCTTGTCAGCTACCGTCAAGTGCGGAACTACGTCGGTGAATGCTCCGCCATACGGTTGGCAATCCGGCCACTGATTCAGAATCGTCTTCATCATTTCCACGAAGGTCTGTGATCGGTCCGGATGCAGGTAGGCAGTCGCGGGAAACCGACGAATGTCGGTGAACGCGAATGCGAACGCCTCGATGGGCGCGCATACCGTTCTCAGGGTGTTGATCTCGTTTATCGCAGTCTCGGCGGGGCGAAAGGGATAGAGCAGAGTGATATGGGCGGGGACGCCAAGACGCGCTGCCGGATCGTATTGCACGCGCAGTTGCCCAACGATCCGCTCAACCTCTGGAATCGGAACGATCAACGCCGACTCATTTCCCATGGGCCGATGTTACCGCAGGGGAACTCGAATCAGTATTCGTACTAACGAATGTTTCTTGCGCCTCAATACTTGACCGGCGAGGCAAACGATTTCGGATCGAGCGACGCTCCGCCCACCAGAGTTCTGCCAGCCTTCTGGCACGAGCTATTGCTTCCCAGAGATTGCGGCCTGAGCATTGGCGATCTCAATCCGCAGGTCCCCGCTGCCCATGACCCCCAACAGTTGTCGATCCTTTTCGGCCTTCATTCCATCCTGAATGGCATCCCGAACATCCTGCGCCGAAGCGTTTCCCTGATTGAACTTCGCGACGACTGCTTTGAGGGCCGCGGTCTGCTTTGCGGCAATATCATTCGCCGCCTTGCTGATCGAACCAAGAGCATTGCTCCAGTCGGCAGAGTCCCCCAACATTTTCCGATCCTTCTCGGCACCCAAAGCTCCCTGGATGGCATCTCGAACATCCTGTACCGACGCGTTTCCCTGATCGAACTTCGCAACGACCCCGTCAAGATCAGCAGCCTTCTTGTTAACGAGAGCAGTTGTTGCCTTACTGACGGAACTTAGTGCGTTGCTCCCGGTGCTCGAGCCCGCTAGCATTTGTCGATCTCTTTCGGCGCCCAAAGCTCCCTTGATGGCATCTCGCAGGTCTTGGTCCGACGCGTTTCCGTAATTGAACTTCGTGACGATGCCGTCAAGATCAGCAGCCTTTTTATTAACCAGAGCAGTTGCTCCCTTGCTGACTGACTTCAATACACCTTCGAGGCCTTTGATGCCCGACTTTTGCATATCGGCTACGAAGCCCAGGGCCGCCTTCAATCCATCCTTGAGGTCCTGCTCAGACGCATTTCCCTTCCCAAAATTCGCGACCAGAGCGTCCACGTCAGCTGCCTTGTTGTCAGCAACCCCTTTCAGCGCCTGGTTGGCCGCTTCCGAGGCTTCTTGGGCTTCCAAATCGTTGGGATTCTTGCCTAATTCGGTGAGCATTTTCTTGGTTGCATCGATGACTTGGTCGTCACTGGGGTTTTCTAAGGCGTAGAACTCGTCGACAGCTTGACCGAGCGGAGTCCTCGGCGGTGATGGCTTTGAGCACCGTTGGCCATCGATGGTTTTGCAAACGCCAATCGGCATCCTAGGCTCTGCGTTTTGAGCAAAGCCCAGGTGGCTTCTAGGCTGAAGGGCGTCCGGGCTGTCGACGACCGCTATTTCACGTAGGACACCCGGAATCCTGGAACTGGGCATCGTCAGTATCCCTCCGTAGCCGAAACCTCGCTTTTTGGTTCAAACGGCTCTAATCACAAGCCTATCCCGCTGCTCGCCTGAAGTGGAGAACAATTTTTATACGGCCGCTCATAGTGTGGATCCGCGTCTACGGTTCGACCTTGACTCACGTCCAGACGGCAGTCCGATCCTTGATCGCAGCTCAGTATTTCACCAGCGCCGCAAACGATTTCGGATCCAGCGACGCTCCGCCGACCAGCGCGCCATCGATTTCCTCTTGCGCCATCAGAGCGGAAGCATTGTCCGGTTTCACCGAGCCGCCGTAAAGAATGCGCAACTGCGCTGCGAACTCTTCGCCGAATACTTCGCTGGCCTCGCGACGGATCACCGCATGCGCCTCGGCTGCGAGCTCCGGCGTGGCGGTCTTGCCCGTGCCGATCGCCCAGACCGGCTCGTACGCAACGATCATCTTGGCCGCCTTTTTCGCCGAGATCGCATGAAACGCTCGCACGCACTGGCGGCGCAGAACATCGTCCGTGAGTCCGGCCTCGCGTTCTTCCAGCACTTCGCCCACGCAGCAGATCGGTGTGAGTCCAGCCTCCAGCGCGGCTTTCAGGCGCAGGTTGACCGTGTCGTCGGTCTCGCCAAAATATTGCCGGCGCTCGGAATGGCCGACGATGACGTGGGTTATTCCAAGGCACACCAGCATGGGCGCGGAAATCTCGCCGGTATAGGCTCCGTCCGCCTTCCAGTGGACATTTTGTACGCCGATGGCGACGTTCGATCCTGCGGCCGCCTTGATCGCCGCATCCACATCCGTGTAGGGCGGGCAGACCACGATCTCGTCGCGGTTGTGGCCCGCGACCAGCGGCAGGAACTCGCGAAAATAATCCCGCGTCTCGTCCGGGGTCTTGTTCATTTTCCAGTTCGCTGCCATTACTTTTTTTCTCATGAGTCAGCCTTTTCGATTCGGAATGGAGGAGCGGTGTTCGTCTCTGTGCATTACTTCTTGTCCGTCAGTGCCTCGACTCCGGGTAGCTTCTTGCCTTCCAGAAATTCCAGCGATGCGCCGCCTCCGGTGGAGATGTGCGTGATTTTGTCGGCTACGCCGGCGGCGTGCACGGCCGCGACCGAATCGCCGCCGCCTACAATCGAAATGGCTCCGCCGTTGTCCGCGACGGCCTGCGCAATCTTGAAGGTTCCACGGGAGAATCCGGGAACCTCAAACACGCCCATTGGCCCGTTCCACACGATGGTCCGCGCGGTCGAGATTTCCTCGGAAAACAATTCAATCGTCTTTGGTCCAATGTCGAGCGCCATCTTGTCGGCCGGAATGGCCTGGCCTTCGCCGATCTGCTGGATTACGGCATTGGCCTCGGGCTTCATCGCGACCACGTGATCGATGGGCAACAGGAATTTCAGATTCCGTTTCTTCGCTTCCGCCAGTAACTGTTTTGCCAGATCGACCTTGTCGGCTTCGAGCAGCGACTTGCCGATTTCCTGCCCCTGCGCCTTCAGAAAGGTGTAGGCCATGCCGCCGCCGATGATCAGCGCTTGCACTTTATCCATCAGGTTGCGAATCACGTCAATCTTGTCGCTCACCTTGGCGCCGCCCAGGATCGCGACGAACGGCTCCTCGGGATGCTCCAGCGCCTTGCCCAAGTATTTCAGCTCTTTTTCCATGAGCAAACCGGCGGCCGATTGTTTGACGAACTTCGTCATCCCTACGGTCGAGGCGTGCGCGCGATGGGCCGTTCCGAACGCGTCATTGACGTAGTACTCCGCCAGTTTCGCCAGCTGTTTGGAAAACTTTTCGTCATTGGCTTCTTCTTCGGCGTGGAAGCGCAGGTTCTCGAGCAGAAGCGTCTGGCCCATTTCCAGCTGGGTCGCCACTTCCTCCGCTTCCGGCCCCACACATTCGGGACAAAAGCCGACGTTTTCTCCGCGCGCCAGTTCCTTGTCGAGCAGCATACGCAGTCGCTCGGCCACCGGCTTAAGACTCATTTTCGGATTGGGTTTGCCCTTGGGCCGGCCCAGATGAGAGGCCAGAATCAGGCGCGCCCCGTGGCGCAGCGCATATTCGATGGTGGGCAGAGTTTCGCGGATGCGGGTGTCGTCCATCACGCGCCCGTCTTCCAGAGGCACGTTGAAATCAACGCGCATAAAGATGCGGTTGCCGTTGAGCGGGAGATCACGAATGGAAAGTTTGGACATGGCTGGTTGTCCTTAGATGCAGCTGACTGTAATGACTGTAATGTGGCGCGAGCGCCCTCGCTCGCGTGCAAGCAGTACAAATAAAAGGCTGCGCGGGCGAGGGCGCCCGCGCCACACAGAGCAAGAAAACCTTACAGGCCTTTGCTGGCCATGTAGTTGATCAGGTCGCGCACGCGGCAAGAATATCCCCACTCGTTGTCGTACCAGGCGATCACCTTGACGCAGTTGCCGCCGACTACGAGCGTCATGGGCGAATCCACAATGGACGAGAACGAGTTGCCTTTGAAGTCCGACGATACCAGTTCTTGCGATTCATAGGCGAGATAGCCCTTCAACGGCCCCGACTCGGTTGCCTTCTTCAGTGCCGCATTCACTTCTTCCTTGGTCGTTTTCTTTTCCACCCAGACCACCAGGTCAACCACCGAAACGTTCGGCGTGGGCACGCGCATGGAGAATCCATCGATCTTGCCACCGAGTTCCGGAATCACCAGCTTCAGCGCCTTGGCCGCCCCGGTCGTGGTCGGAATCATATTAATCGCAGCCGCCCGCGCGCGCCGCAGGTCCTTGTGCGGGAAATCGAGAATGACTTGATCGTTGGTGTAAGAGTGAATGGTCGTCATGGTGCCGCTGACGATCTTGAATTCGTCGTTGATGACCTTCGCGACCGGCGCCAGGCAATTCGTTGTGCAGGAAGCGTTCGAAAGAATGTGGTGTTTCGCGGCATCATACTTCTCATGGTTTACGCCCAGCACGAGTGTGATGTCTTCATTCTTCGCCGGAGCCGAGATAATGACTTTCTTCACTGTCCCGCGCAGATGCTTCTTGGCGTCATTGGCGTCGGTGAAATGGCCGGTGGATTCGACCACTACCTGCGCGCCCACCGATTCCCAGGGCAACGCTCCCGGATCTCTCTCTTTGAATACTTTGATGGTCTTGCCGTCGACCGTAATGCTATCGGGACCGGCGGAAATCTGATTGGGAAGATTGCCCAGAATCGAGTCATATTTCAAAAGATGAGCCAGAGTTTTCGGGTCCGTCAGGTCATTGACCGCGACGAACTCCAGGTTTGGATCCTTGAGCGAAGCGCGAAACACGTTACGGCCGATTCGTCCGAAGCCGTTGATGCCAACTTTGATTGCCATATTTCCTCCGTAAGGTTATGAAGGCGAGATCAGGTTTGGTTGACGTTCGAATTGTAAACACATGATGTTAGCAGGGAAGGGGAAGCGCCGTAAATGACGGCCGTCTACTTTTGGATATCCAAAGTTCCGATCACGGAACTAGGTGCGCCCGGTCACTGACATGGGAAGTTCCGTGGATGTGCCGGCAGCGTCCCCGCAATATGCATGACTCCACCTGGAGAAACGGTGCCGCCTATTTTCACAGATAACAGGATGGCGCACCCAAAAACCGTCGCAGCGTGCAAGCGCCGCAGCTTTAGGGTTTGCTGGCCGCGGGGGACGGATTGCCAGTTTCGACTTCCTTCTTGTGTGGCAGTTTGCGGCGGATGTCGGGCCAGAATTCCTTGATGACGATGGTCATGGTGTCGAGGCTGACCTGCGTTCCCCATGTACTGGCGAAATTCAGAAAGGTTCGATCGGAAGAAACAAACTCGTGCGGGTTCGTGGGCGTGCTGATGAAAGCACTTCTCGGATGGTAACTGTAGGTGGAGACGGCGGCGGCGAATCCGGCGCCAAAAATCTCAGAGTAGTTGAATTGCCGGTGTCCGGAATCGCTGCGCGTGATCACGATTCGGCTGATCGCATAACCCGACCGGTGTACAAAACTGCCATCGCTGGTTTGGAAGAAACGCGGGTCCTGGTGCAGCAGCGACGGAAAGACCGCCTGGGTCATGAAGTTCTCGGTGATGCCGTCTGCGGCGACCAATCCGTAGCGCTTGGCATAACCCTTCAGGCCCTGCCGGAGTTGCGGATCGCTGTCCCCCCATTGGTCCAGCCCCGACAAGAGAGCCCACCAGGGATACTGCACCGGGTCGAACGTACCCAGGGCCACGGCATGATACTTTTGCTTCCAGGTCAGCGGGGGAGGATGTCCTCCATTTTCCAGGGTCAGGAAGTTCGGCAACACCCCTCCCAGCCGGTCGCTCGACGTGCCAGGGACCTTGCCCTGAGTGGTGGCCTCCTGGCCCTTCTTGTCAGTACCCGCCGGCTTGTCCTTATCCTTGTTCGCCGGCGCCTGCTCGGCCGAGGGCGATGTCTGTCCCTGGGCTGGAGGCTGCGTCTGGGCTGGCGCTGGTGAATCCGGGGGCGGCGGCGGAGTGGTCTGTTGCGCGGTGCTCAATAATGAAAAAAGCCCGGCGAAGACAAGCCAGACTGTGATTCTTGCGGCGAACTTAATGACCAATGATTTCTCCCAGTGCCGATAGATGCGCAGTTCGTGAATGGAGATTTCTTTTATTCTACCAACCCCGCATTTGTCGCTCCCCAGGACGGCTTACTTTACATTCATTTACAAAGCGGCAAGCGGTGAAGAATGAAAAAAGGCGGCCCGCACCGAGCCGCCGATTCCGTTCAAGCGTATGAAACGCTAGAAGTGGAAGGCCAGTTGAGCCGTGATCGCCCGCGGCGTCACATAGTGCGTCCCGCTGAAAGTGGATAGGAAGTTGTACAGCGCCACTTTGTTCATCAAGTTGACGACCGTCACGCGCAGATCCCACTTGCGCTTGTCGCCGTGAAACATGTTGTCGATTCCTGCCGAGGCATCGAAAAGATTGCGTGAGGCGATGCGCGGAGGATTGTGATCGTCGTTCTCTGTTCCTGGCGCCGCCACCTTGATCAGCGCGGACCCGAATTGCGAAACCAGGCAGGTGCTGGGTAGGGCTTGCGTCGGAGTGGCGTGCTGCGATCCGCAGTAGAAGCCCGCTTCATATTCCTCATCGGCCGTGAGCGGAGCGCCGTTGCCGAACATGTTGACTGCGGGCAGGCCGCCTAAGGTGGTCGAAGCCGGACAGTCGTTGCCCGGGCCTAAGCCGTAACACGGTGCCGCGCCCGCCACCTGTCCACTGTCATAACGCCAGTTCAGCCCGAACCACGGTCCCCGCTTCAGAAGCTGGTACTGCAGATTCGTAGACTGATTGAACTTTTCGTCGTGATCGATGCGGAACGGTAGCCCATTGCCACCGACGGTTGCTCCCAACCCTCCGACCTGCGGCGGAAAGAAGCGCGCGGCCACGCTAGAGAACACGGTGGTCGCAGAGAATCCATGAACGGTCGGTAAGCGTACGCTCGCCGCATATCCTGGGATCTTCGAGTTATGCCACTCGATCGGGAATGTTATCGGCGTGTTGCCCAGCACGCTGAAGTCATATCCGTTGTGCGTGTACTTCCAGATGTATTCTCCATCGAATACCAGGAAACGCCCGAAGGCCTGCTGCAAGCCGGCGTGGAACTCATTTCTAAAGCCTGGATTCAAATTCGCCGGAACGCAGGGTACCAGCGCCGCGATCACCGCAAAATCGCAGCCGTTGTTGGAGAGCACCAGATTTTCATTGAAGGGAGTCTCCAGTGTCCGGGCATAGGAGATTCGAAGAACCGTGCTGCTCGGCTTGATATTGTAGGCAACGCCGACGCGCGGTTCCACTTGCCGCGCAATGCTGAGGCCGTTGTACAAATCACCGCGCAGCCCCAGGCTAAATGACCAGTTTCCCGCGCTGATGGTGTCCTGCGCATAGAGCGCGAGCTCCTTCACGTCCGTGTGGCCGTTGAAGGCATACAAGCCGCCACCGCGAGTAAGGTCGAAGGGAAGCAACACGGGATTGAAAAACGGATACGGGGAAGCGCCCGTCGCCGGACCCGGCGTCGGCTGGTTTGGATAGAGCCCAATGGGACAAAGCGACGGACTAGTCACGCCCGGGGCTGCGACCGGGATTCCGCTCGCATTCACGCAGGGTGCGTTCAGCGACGGATCCACAATTCCCAGACTGTCATTCTCTGTCAGAAACGTCTGCTCGTACGTCACTCCCAGCTTCATGTTATGGATACCGTGGGCGTACGCCAGATCCGATCGAATGCCCGTGTTGGTCAGAGTGCGGGCCTGGCCAATGGTTTCCCGCTGCAGATTGAGCGGGCCCAGGTCGGAGAACGGATCCCCGCTCGGATAGTAGTTGTAATCGTCACGCCGCACGAAGCCGCCGAAGGTGAAGACCAACGTCGGGCTGAGCAGGCGCGTCCATGTTGGCGCCACGTTGAACGTTTTGATCTGCGTGCGTTGATCGGTTGCGGGAACCGGATTTCCCGAAGGATCGACCGCGCCAATATTCAGGTTCTCAAAAGTATCCGGCGTCTGGAACCAGGAGCGGGTCCACCCCAAATTCAGGTGAACCGTGTTTCCGGCGGCGATCTGGTAATCGATGCGGTCGAAAACGTTCTCTTCGTTCCCCTTGTCGTGCATAACCGCGAATTCGGGTGCATCGAGCACGCGACCGCCGTTGGTGCCGCTGACGGCAATGAAGTTTCCCCAGTTCTGACCACCATAAGCCAGATCGAATGCCGCGTCAGAAGTGCCAAACGCGCCGTAGGAAGTAGTGAACGAACCCGTGGGCGTGGAGACTCCCTGGCCGGAGCGCGTGCTCACTTTTACTACGAGGCTAGTCTTGCCGCCAAACTCCGCCGGCGGCGCACCTGGAATCACTTCCATCGACTGAATCGAGTTGGATGGAATCTGATTGGAAAAGGTCTTGCTCGACTGATCAGAATTGACC
>JBELAE010000163.1:0-10223 GCA_049509155.1 Candidatus Sulfotelmatobacter sp. | reverse complement strand
GGCCGGTTTTTAGGCGGAGGCTGGTGTTGGTGCCATTGTTATTCGACATGTGGGAAACCGTGTGGGTACCTTTTCGCAAGCGCGAAGGATGGGCGCGGGGCGCCTCGAACTCTCTATCTTACAACGTAAAGCGGAGTTTTACTGCGCGCCGCACCCTAGCGCTTGAAGATCAGGAGGAGGGTCACGGCGACTAGGATAAAACTCCAGAGGCTGATGGCAGCGACGTGTTCGATCGGCCTGATTTTGAGAGAACGCTGCGGTGTGTTCTTGGAACTTCGATAGACGCCGTAAATTCTGAGGCCGAGCGCGAGAGCTATGACGATCCCGGTGGGGATGCGAATTGAATTTGGCGCGTCCCACCAGATTTGTTTGTCGTCGAGGAACATGGTTTGGGCGAATCGGGGGATTGGCTGATTCGTTTTGATCTATCGAGAATCGAAATCCCCACTCTAGCCGCACAGAACGCGGCTAGAATGGGCCACCCTCGCAATCTTATTTTGGATCCACCGTGGGGGTGGGCTCGGTTTCGACGGATTTCAATAATTCTTCGTCGGCCTCTTTGTCGCGTTGTTCGCCGTTAAGGCCGATGAATCGCTGGTTGGCGTTCTGGATTTTCTGCTCGGCGCCGTGAAGCTGGGTTGACACCGTGGCGAACGTGATGCCGACGATGACCATGGCCGCAGCAAGAAGGAACAGCGCCGCGAGCCAGGCTGGGCGGCTCATGAACAGCAGCGCGATGGAGGCGACGACGACGCCGATTTCGCAGGCCAATTGCGCCCACTCGTAGTGCTCGGCTGCCATGGAATGGACTCGAATGGCCGATTCGTAGGACTCCGACCATTCGAACGCCGCTTCCTTTTCTGTATCGAGCGCGCGGATTACTACGGCGAAGCCGACTAGGTCTTCGTGGGTGGGAATCTCGGCGTTGAGGTTCTTGGCATTCTCCAGGCGGTTGACCCGGGCGGCGCGGGCGACGTCAGCGGAGGAAATTTGACCTACCAGCTTTCTTGACTCTTCGTCCCACTGCTTGAAGCGCTCCGGGTCGGGGTTCAGGGCATGCAACTGGCGCAGCTGGGCCAGGAGCACGCGGTACTTGGTCGAGATGGCCTGATATTTCATTGAGGCGTTGGTTTGTTCGACCATGGTGGCGATGAGTTCGGTGCGCTGGCCTCCGACCAGTGCCGCACACAGCGCCAGCAGGACGCCCAGGCATGCCATGGTGATGCCGATATACTTGCCCAGGTGCCCGGCGTGGCCGGCATGCTCGATGTGCTCCGCTAATTCGTCGACTTCCGCCATATCACCGTCTTTCTGTGCTGCGGTTGGAGTTGCGCAAGGAATTCTGTTCTTCGTTTTTACTACCTCTCGACGAATTTGCCGAACATTTTTTCGGGGTCGATGGCGATGAAGGTGCCACGGCTGCGGGCCAGGACTTCGTTTTTTTCGTTCATGATCTCGGCGGCGTTGATGTGAATGCGGCCGTCTACGCTGACTTCCCTGCCCTCGACGTGCAGCGGTTTGCGCAGCGGGACGGGCTTGAGGTATTCGATGGTCATTTCTTTGGTCAGCGCGATTACGTGGTGGAGTTTGTTTACTTTGCCCATGGCATCGTCAAGGATGGTGGCGATGATGCCGCCGTGGCAGTGGCCGGGAGGTCCGGTGTAGCGCTTGCTGAGGCGGAATTTGCAGACGAAGGTCTGGCGAGGCTCGTCTAGGGTGAATTTTAGGCGCATGCCGTCGGGGTTGTTCATGCCGCAGGCGAAGCAGTAGTTTTTTTGCATTTGGACGTAGCGGGTGTCGTGGCCGTGGATCTTTCGGGGCATGGGTAGGATTTTATCCTGTGGCGGGGAGACGGAGAACTATAGAGGATACGAAGGGTGCGTTAGAGAGTAAAACCTCGAAAGAACAAAGTCAAAGGCGGCGGCCAGGAGTGTCCGCCCCACATAATTTGTTATGCATATTTGTTCCACATCGATTTTCCTCAGGAAGTCGCTTGATTATTTGACGCGTGGCTGTGGTACACTCGCCGCCGACCGTTGCTCGCGCTGTGGGCGGGGCAATTGCCGTGGGGAAATTGTCTCGTGTCTTTCTGAGTATCTGGGGAGGGCTGGGGAATGGGCCTCGCGTTAATGGTTTTGATCTGGCTGATCACCCTGATCAGTACGTACTTCTTCGTGGCCAAGACCTGGTGGCTGCCGGTTGGTGCGGCCGCGTCCACTCAATTTATTGACCGGCAATTCACTTTCACCTTCATCATTATGGGGATTGTTTTCCTGGCGGCGCAGCTGGGGCTGGGCTACATCGTCTGGAAATATAAAGACGGTCCTTCTGCTCAGCCGGTTTCTTATTCTCATGGAAACAATACTCTGGAGATTACCTGGACGGTACTCACCACAATCCTGTTCGTCGGGCTGAACCTGATGGGCAGCAGCGTGTGGGCGAGCCAGCGGTTTGATCCGGCCGAGGCTGGGGCGGTGCAGGTGGAAGTAACCGGGATGCAGTTTGCCTGGTATTTCCGCTATCCGGGGCCGGATGGGAAGTATGGGGCTACGAGTCCGAAGCTGATGGATCCTTCGGCGGGTGGCGAGGCTGCGGTGGGACTGAGCCAGAGCGATCCGGCGGCGAAGGATGATGTGGTGACAGGGACAATGTATTTGCCGGTGGACCGCGAAGTGGATTTGAGCATTCGGGCGGTGGATGTGATTCACAGCTTTTTTGTGCCGCAGTTGCGGTTCAAGCAGGATGCCGTTCCGGGGCTGAACATTCATATGCACTTCAAGCCGACGGCGGTGGGCGAGTATGAAATTGCCTGCGCCGAGCTTTGTGGTTTGGGACATTACAAGATGCACGGCATGGTCCACGTCGTCAGCCAGGAGGATTTCGATAAATGGCTGGCGGCTCGGGAGGCGGAGAAACAATAACATGGTCGCCATGGAGAACCCGCACGCGCACGCTCCTCAGGGTTTTATTCGGAAATATATTTTCAGCCTGGATCACAAAGTCATCGGCATTCAGTATTTTTTTCTGGCACTCACGGCGGTGTTTGTCGGAATGTTCCTGTCGCTGCTGATGCGCATTCACCTGGCTTGGCCGAGCGCCAGCGTTCCGCTGTTCGGCGAGATTAAGCCGGAGACTTATCTGGCGCTGCTGACGATGCATGGCACCATCATGGTGTTTTTCGTGCTGACCACTGCGCCGCAGGGGGGATTCGGAAATTACTTTCTGCCGATTCAGATCGGCGCGCCGGATATGGCGTTCCCGGTGCTGAACATGCTTTCGTTCTGGACGACGTTTGTGGGATTTGTGGTGATCCTGGCGGCGTTCTTCGTGACCGGCGGCGCGCCGCTGCACGGGTGGACGGGATATGCGCCGCTGAGTGCGCTGCCGTCGGCTGGGCCGGGTGAACAACTTGGCGCTGACCTTTGGATTACTAGCATTGCGATTTTCTGCGTGGCGTCGCTGATGGGGGCGCTGAACTTTATTACAACCACGCTCGACCTGCGGGCCAAGGGCATGACCATGATGCGCATGCCGCTTACGGTGTGGTCGTGGTTTATTACGGCGATTCTCGGGCTGCTGGCGTTTGGCGTGCTGCTCTCGGCGGGAATTCTTTTGTTGATGGACCGCAACTTGGGCACCAGTTTTTATGTGCCGCTGGTGGTGGTGAACGGGCAGATCATGGGGCACAAGGGCGGGTCGCCGCTGCTGTGGCAGCATCTGTTCTGGTTCTTCGGACATCCGGAGGTGTACATCGCGATTCTGCCGGGGATGGGCGTGGCGTCGCAGATTCTATCGACGTTTTCGCGCAAACCGATCTTTGGTTACAAGGCGATGGTTTACGCCATGCTGTCGATCGGGTTTTTCGGGTTCATGGTGTGGGGCCATCACATGTTCATGAGCGGGATGAGCCCTTACTCGGCGTTTGCGTTTTCGATTTTGACCATGTGCATTGGCGTGCCGTCGGCCATCAAGACGTTTAACTGGCTGGGGACGATGTGGAAGGGGCGCATTCGCTTCCAGACGCCGATGCTGTATGCCATTGGATTTGTGTCGCTGTTTGTTTCGGGCGGGCTGAGCGGGCCGTTTCTGGCGCAGCCGGTGCTCGACATTCAATTGCACGATACTTATTTTGTGGTGGGGCACTTTCATTTGATTATGGGAGTGGCGGCGATCTTTGGCATGTTTGCCGCGACCTATTACTGGTTCCCGAAAATGTTTGGGCGGATGATGAATGAGACTTGGGGGAAGGTGCATTTCTTCCTGACTCTGGCTGGGACTTACGCGATATTTATGCCGATGCATTATCTGGGGCTGGCGGGCGGGACACGGCGGTACTCGCAATATACGGAAGTGGCGTATCTGACGAAGCTGCAGCCGCTGCACCTGTTCATGACGTATGCGGCGATCATCACGATTGCGGCGCAGTTTATTTTTGTGGTCAATTTGTTCTGGAGCATGTTTAAGGGGCCGAAGGCGAGTGACAATCCGTGGGAAGCGACGACTTTGGAGTGGACGACGGCGACTCCGCCGCCGCATGACAATTTTGGGGGAGTGACTCCGGTGGTGAATCATGGGCCGTATGAGTATGGAGTGCCGGGCGCGGCGAAGGATTATGTGATGCAGACGGATCCGGTGAGCGTGACAGCGCATTGAGGTGGGCAGCGCCTAAAGGCGCGAGAGAGTTTGCGGCTTTTTCGGTATGCCTGAAGGCATACCCTGATACGAATCAACGACGATACGAGTCGTCGACGATAACGAGTCGACGATACGAATCAACGGCACGAATCAACGACGCAACCAGCTAAGGAATTATGGCGACTTATACTCCAACTTCTCCGATTGACCGAGTGGGCGGTGGGCACGAGCCGCCGGTGCCTCCTGCGGGCGGGGGCGACGACGGGCGCGGGGGTGAGGGTCCGAATTATGGGGCGCGGTTGCGGCGGGCGCGGTTGGGGCTCATTTGCGGGATAGCTACCGTGTGCATGGTGTTTATCTCGCTGACCAGCGCTTACATTGTGCGGCAGGGTCTGCCGACGTTTGAAGGGACCTCGAACAGTTATGTGCGCGATTGGGGGCGGGTGGATTTGCCGTGGCTGCTGTTGGCGATCAATACGGCGGTGCTGCTGGTTAGCAGCGTGACCATGGAGTTGGCGCGGCGCAACGCGGCGCGGCAGGCGGCGCTGGCTCCGGTGAAATCGATTCCGGGGATCTCGCTCGGGAAGGAAGACTCGTTTCCGTGGCTGGGGATTACGGTTGTACTGGGCATCGCATTTCTGGCGGGGCAGTGGCTGGCCTGGGGAGAACTGCACGCGCGCGGATTTTATGTGGATACGAATCCGAATAGTTCGTTTGTGTTTCTGTTGACGATTGCGCATGCGATTCACCTGGGCGGGGGCATGATTGCTTTGCTTTGGGCGGGGAGCGCTTCCCTGCTGCACAAGCCTGTGGAGGCACGGCGGATTGTGGTCGACATCACGGCTTGGTATTGGCATTTTATGGCGGTGTTGTGGATTTATGTGTTTGGGTTGTTGGGGTTTGCGCGGTAGTGAATCGCAGCTAGTAAGGAAGCGAGCCAGACGCGCGATTAATGCGTCGCGGCTTTTCTAAATAAGAGCTGCGCGACGCTTCGCGCGGCTCGCCCAGGTCCCTCGGCGGGCAAAGTGCGCCCGCCTCGGGATGACAACGGGAAGGGAAAGGGGAAATTGAGGGATGGCTGACGCTACGCTTCAGCATGATGCCGCGGGACATGGCGTGAGTGAACATGCGCTGCCCGGAGCTTACGAGGCCCCGTTGTTTGGAGCTTATTCGAAGAAGGTGGGGATGTGGCTGTTTCTGGCCTCGGACTCGCTGACGTTTGGGGCGCTGCTTTTCGCGTTTTGTTACATGCGGATTTATACGGCGTGGCCGACGCCGTTTCATGTGCAGAGCATTATCAATTCGACCGTTATGACGGCGTGTCTGCTGTCGAGTTCGCTGACCATGGTGATGGCGGTGTTTGCGGCGCAGCGCAATGATCGTACTTGGACGCGCGGCTGGCTGCTGGCCACCATGGCGTTTGGCACGGCTTTTATCGTGCTGCACGGCATGGAGTGGAGCAAGCTGATCGGCGAAGGGCTGACGCTGCCGATCTTTCCGAAGCCCGCGACGCCGGGGGACGCAGAAATGGTCGACATTTCGAAGAACATCCCGGCATTTCCGGCGACGTTTTTCGGGCTGACGGCGATGCACATGCTGCACGTGACTATTGGCGTGATTTATCTTGGGGTGATTGCGTTTCGAAAGTGGTTCCTGCCGGTGATTGGTGTGCTTTGGATTGTGGGGTATGTGCTGATTCCTTCGGATAACGTGTTTCACTACGGGATTCATGTGTTGTTGATCGGGCTGATCGTTTCGGCGATCATCCTGTTCTTGAAGCCGAAGGATTATGATGCGCAGGATGTGGAAGTGTCGGGGCTGTACTGGCACTTTGTCGATCTGGTTTGGATGTTCATATTTCCGCTGGTGTATTTGTTGTCGACCAAGATTACGTAGTGTTCGAGGTACCTCGGGGGCTGAAGCCCTCGTGGATGAAATGGTTTTATCGCAGCGCTAAAAGCGCTGCGCCGCCCAAGAGCGAGGATTAACACGATGCACGATGCCGCGACGGAAGAGTTCACTTCGCACGACAGTAAAGCGCAGTATTTCTGGGTGTGGGGAGCGCTGCTGGTACTGACAGCGATTGAAGTGGTGCTGGGCTATAAGCAGATCTTTTCTCCGGTGCGGATGCTGGAGGTGCTGCTGGTTCTATCGATCATCAAGTCGGCGCTGATCATTGGGTACTTTATGCATTTGAAGTTTGAGAAGGCGATTATGCGCTGGATGCTGGTGATTGCGGTGACCGCGTGCTTCATCATCATGTACGCGTTTTTCTTCCGGGATGCGACGCGGGTTCTGCCTCCGCCGAATGGGGTGGGAGTTGGGCTCGGATCATGAAAGTTGCGGGGAAATTTCGTTTAGCTGGCCTGCTGTTGCTGGTCGCGCTTTGGGCTGCTCCGGCATTCGCCCAGGGCTGCGCCATGTGCGCTGCAAATGCTAAGGCTACGCCGAAGGAAGGTCAGCGGGCGTTGAATCGGGCAATTCTTGTGATGTTGGCGCCTCCGGTGGCGATTATGGTTTTTGGGTTTGGGTTTGCCATGCGGTATGGGAAACGGCGCGACCGGGAGAATGATTCGGACTAGTATTGAGCGCCTCTTTATCTTTTTGCTGTACAGTATTGCCCTCCTGCCTTCCTGGCCCCCTTCCTTCCTGTCGACTATTCACTTGGGGAATCACGCTTTGTCATCGGGCGAAACGCGGGCGGGGGCGCCCGCGCCACATTCTTTTCCTGCTTTATAATAGAGAGATTCGGTAGGGCTCGCGGAGAGCTCTGGGCGCTTGCGCTCGGGATTCGCGGGGGACCTGCCGAGCCTTGACCCGATGTCTTCTCTCCCTAAGCACTCTGACTCTGCATACGCTGACTCGACTTCGACTGGCTCGATTCCCGGGGACAGCATTGTCGTGCGCGGGGCGCGGATTCATAACCTCAAGAACATTGACTTTGAGGTACCGCACAATCAATTGACGGTTGTGACTGGAGTCTCCGGGTCGGGCAAATCGTCGCTGGCGTTTGACACGATTTATGCCGAGGGGCAGCGGCGGTATGTGGAGTCGCTGTCGGCGTATGCGCGGCAGTTTCTGGAGCGGATTGAGAAGCCGGATGCGGACTCGATTGATGGGATCGCTCCGGCGGTGGCGATCAAGCAAAAGAATACGACGCGGAATCCGCGGTCGACGGTGGCGACGGCGACTGAGATCTACGACTACTTGCGATTGCTGTTTGCGCGGGTGGGGCGGACGTACTGTGTGAAATGCGGACGAGAGGTGAAGAAGGATACGGTGGATGAAGTGGCGGACGCGATTCTGGCGCTTGATCCGGGGACGCGGCTGCAGGTTTTGTTTCCGCTGGTGAGGCCGGGAGTGGGTGTTCAGGAACCTGCGGCTAAGACGGAGCGGCCAACAAAGTCGAAGAAGTCCCCACTTCTCGCGAAGACCGCGAGAAATGGGGCACCCACGGTCCAATTGACCGAGGCTTTGAAGACCCGGTTGTTTGATCTTCGTAAGTCGGGGTTTAACCGGCTTTATCAGGCGGGAGAGGTTTACGAGTTCTCTACGCCGGAATCGCTGCTGGATATCAACTTTGAACTGCCCGTTTTTGTGCTGGTGGATCGGCTGGTTGTGTCGGCGGAGGGGCGTACTCGGGTTGTCGATGCGATTGAGACTGCTTATCGGGAAGCGGGGGAAGTTATTTTTGAGATTCCGCGACAGGAGGGTGGGGAGGCTGGTGAGGGAGGAGAAACTGCCACACTAAGAGCAACAACAACGGCAACTGCAACAACAACTGCAACGGCGACGGACAGGAGTGTCCGTCCCACATTTTCTGGTTCTACGTTTTCTGGTTCCACATTTTCTGGTTCCACAATGCGATTTGCGCAGCGGTTTGAGTGCAAGGATTGCAATTTGCGGTATGAGGAGCCGGAGCCTCGACTTTTCTCTTTTAACAATCCTTATGGGGCTTGCCCGCGGTGCCAGGGGTTTGGGAACACCATTGATTTCGATCTCGATTTGGTGATTCCGGACAAGCTGAAGACGCTGAGCGAGTGTCCAATTGAGCCGTGGACTAAGCCGAAGTATCGTCCGCTGTTTACCGATCTCAAAAAATTTGCCAAGGCGGAGGGGATTCCGCTGGATGTGCCCTGGGCGGACCTGGAGGACGAGAATAAGAATCGCATCCTCAAGGGCGAAGGGAAGTTTCTGGGGGTGCGGGGATTCTTCAATTACCTGGAGCGCAAGAAATATAAGCTGCACGTGCGCGTGTTTCTCAGCCGGTATCGCGGGTATTCGCTTTGCCCGGAGTGTAATGGGTCGCGGCTGCGGCTGGAAGCGCGGCAAGTCAGGGTTAGCGGGAAGAATATTTGCGAGGTTTGCGCGCTTACCGTGGAAGATGCGTTGCGCTTCTTTGAGCGGGTTGAGCTGAGCGCCGAAGAAGCTGAGATTGCGGACAAGCTGCTGCAGGAGATTCGCGAGCGGTTGCGATTTCTGAACGACGTGGGGCTGGAATATTTGACGCTCGACCGGCTTTCTTCTACTTTGTCGGGCGGCGAGGCGCAGCGGATTCAGCTGGCGACTTCGCTGGGGTCGCGGCTGGTGGGCACGCTGTATGTGCTGGATGAGCCGTCGATTGGGCTGCATCCGCGGGATACGCACCGGTTGATCAAGATTCTGCACGACCTGCGCGATTTGGGGAATACCATTCTGGTAGTTGAGCATGATCCGGACATCATGCGCGCGGCGGACCGGATTCTTGATCTGGGGCCGGGGGCGGGAGAGAACGGCGGGAAACTTGTTGCCGAGGGAACGTACGACGAAATTCTTCATAATCCGGTTTCGCTGACGGGGCGGTATCTTTCGGAGGACTTGCGGATTCAGTCGCCGGCGCTGCGGCGGAAGCCGGGGGCGCAGCAGATCAGGATTCGCGGCGTGCGCGCTAATAATCTTAAGGGCGTGGACATCAGCATTCCGCTGGGCATGATTGTGGCGATCACGGGAGTTTCGGGGTCGGGCAAATCGACGCTGCTGCATCAGGTGCTGTACCGGGCGCTGGCGCAGGCCAAGCAACAGGCGGGAAACGGAGCGGCGGGACCGGCTGCGAGTTGGGAGAGTCTGGAGGGCGACCAGTTTATTGAGGAAGTGGTGCTGGTCGATCAGTCGCCGATTGGGCGGACGCCGCGGTCGAATCCGGTGACGTACATCAAGGCGTTCGATGCGATTCGCGATCTGTTCGCTTCCCTGCCGGAGGCGAAGAAGCGCGGGTTCGGGGCCGGACATTTTTCATTCAACATTCCGGGAGGACGCTGCGAGACTTGCCAGGGCGACGGGACGGTCACGGTGGAGATGCAGTTTCTGGCCGACGTGGAACTTGTTTGCGAGGAGTGCAAGGGGACGCGCTACAAGCCGACAGTGCTCGAGGTGCGGTATCGCGGGAAGAATATTCACGAAGTGCTGAACCTGACGGTGAAGGAGGCGTTGAAGTTTTTTGCCGAGGTCCCGAAGATCACCGAGAAGCTGCGGCCGCTCGAAGAAGTTGGGCTGGGATATTTGCGGCTGGGACAGTCGGCGACCACGCTTTCGGGCGGTGAGGCTCAGCG
>JBELAE010000162.1:0-10225 GCA_049509155.1 Candidatus Sulfotelmatobacter sp. | reverse complement strand
CAAGGGCAAAGGATACATCCTCACCGCACGCAAAGCGGCCCTTGCTCGCGGGTGAGTTTGTCCGCGGCGCGTACGCGAAGCTGCAATGAGTCGAGGCTCAGGTTCCTAGCCGGACCCGCAGCTACTTTCCAGTTGGACGTTGCCCACCGCGGGCATTATCATCAGCAGGCTGTGAATAGCTCACAGGTCGTCAATATCGAAGATCTGCGCCGGATGGCGCAACGTCGGCTGCCCAGGTCGGTGTTCGATTACTTGGATGGAGGCGCCGACGGCGAAGTCACGCTCAGGGAGAACTGCCGGGCATTTAGCGATGTGCTGTTTCGTCCTCGCAGTGCGGTCGCCGTCGCGGATTGTGACCTGAGGACTCGCGTGCTCGGCCATGAACTTTCTTTCCCCGCCATGCTGGCTCCGGTCGGCTACAGCCGTCTGATGCACCCCGGCGGCGAAGTTGCCGCGGCTCATGCGGCCGGAGAAGCCGGCACGGGGTACATTCTATCGACGATCTCCGGTCATAAGTTGGAGAACGTGAAAGCTGGTTCGCGGGGCGCGGTTTGGTTTCAGTTATATCTGATGGGCGGACGTGAGGCCGCGGAAGGCGCTCTCGACCGGGCTCGCCGCGCAGGATTTTCTGCCTTGGTGATTACCGTGGATACGCCGGTCGCCGGACTGAGAGAGCGCGATCCGCGCAACGGGATGAAAGAATTGCTGGGCACTTCGTGGTTCGCGAAGATTCCGTATCTGCCCAACATTCTGGCTCATCCTGGCTGGCTGGCGTCGTTCCTCCGCGACGGCGGCGTGCCCAAGCTGGAGAACGTCATCATCCCCGGCAAAGGCCCGCTCGCACTGGTTGACGTCGCTGCCGCTCTGGCACGCGCCACCGTGACCTGGGAAGATTTGCGCTGGATTCGCGAACTGTGGCCAGGACCGATTGTGGTGAAAGGCCTTCTGACCGGCGACGACGCCCGGCGCGCCGTGGATGAAGGCGCTGCCGCGGTGGTGGTGTCGAACCATGGAGGCCGTCAGCTGGATTCAGTCTTTCCTACTCTGCGCGCACTTCCCGAAGTCGTCGCTGCCGCGAAAGGCCAGCTCGAAGTGCTCATGGATGGCGGAGTTCGCCGGGGCAGCGACATTGTGAAAGCGCTCTGCCTGGGAGCGCGGGCCGTTCTGGTGGGGCGAGCCTATGCTTACGGGCTGGCCGCGGCCGGGCCGGCAGGCGTCGCCCGGGCGATTGAGATTCTGCGATCCGACGTGGAACGCACGGTTCGACTGTTGGGCTGCCCTTCCGTTGCTGCGCTCGACCGGTCGTACGTTGAAGTGCCGCAGGCCTGGGGCGCTCATTGAGCTAGAGTCCGTCGGCGAGTCTCCGGCGGCGATGACGGTCGCTGGTTGCCGCCGCATGGATTGCGTGGAGACTCCCATCTTCTTCCGCGTGTCACTCCCGCTACAGTGTGTGCCGCGAGATACGCCGTGATGCGCATTCCCATGGTTGAAACCCTTTAGTGGCGTGGGCCGTCGTTTGGCCCGAACCTTGCTTCGTAATTTGCAACGCCGGGTTCACGATTTATAGTTCACTGTCCCGGCCAGAGGAATTATGAAGCGGCCCAGGTTCGTATCCGCGCGCGTGACAGTCGTGGTTGGCCTGAGCGTGGCTGTCGCTCTGGCAACGCTGGTGATGTGGCGCAGTTCGCGGGCGCTGCGTTCTGCTGCCGAGGATGTCCGCGCCGAGCACGAATTCCGCTTCACGGTACAGCCGCTGGCTTCGTTGCCCGACACCGGATTTGAAGCGGTCAGTTCTCCCGCCATATTTCTCCAGGCCGCCCGTTTCCAGGATCATCTCTATATCGCGGGGCCAGTTGGGTTGCAGGAATATTCCGCGGATGGTTCTCTGCTCCATCAATACCGGGTCGGCAGCGAACTTCCAGGATCGCCAGTGATTGCGCTGGCTCCGGCCCTGTTGGCGGACGCGCATGAAGCCGAATTGATTGTCGCCACCGCCAACCATGGCGTGCTCGCGTTCAACGGTCGCTCCTTCCGCCAGATTCTACCCGCGAGCTCGGAAGCCCGCGCCATAACGGCCATCCTGCCCGTTGCCTCGGGACATCTCTTGATTGGAACCAAGAAGCGCGGCGTCCTGGTCTATGACGGTAAACAGATTACCGTGCTGCATCCCACGCTCGATACGCTCTATGTGACTGCTCTCGCCGGGAACGAATCTGATTTATGGGTGGGCACGCTCAATCGCGGTGTGCTGCACTTTCACGCGGGGCAGAGCGAGAGCTTCTCGGAGCCGCAGGGACTGCCTGATCCTCAAGTGCTTTCGCTCGCGACTTCCGGCGACACGGTCTATGCGGGCACGGCAACAGGAGTCGCTGTTTTCAGCGCTGGACGTTTCTCCCGGGTGCTGGCTCCCGGCGTGCTCGCGACCGCGCTGCTGGCTACGCCTACGCAGCTCTATGTTGGCTCGGAGGATCAGGGCGTAATCGTAATTCCTCTGGAAGGTCGTCACCCCAATCCGAACATGGATCGGGCAGAGCGGGGTCCCGAGGGGATCGGACCGGGCGCGCAATTGGCGGAAGTCCGGCAACTGTTCGCCTCGGATGACGCGGTGTTTGCCGTTGCGCGCAATGGCGTCTACCGCATGAACCCGCACGCGCTCGGTTGGCAGCGAGTGCTGGAGGCGGGCGGCGCCGTGCTCAGCGACCGCAACATTTCCGCCTTGGCAGGAGACGCCGCTGGACGCATGTGGGTTGGCTACTTCGATCGCGGACTCGATCTTCTCACCGCCGACAACAGCCGTGCCCGGCACGTGGAGGACGAGCACGTTTTCTGCGTGAATCGTATTTTCAACGATCGAAAGACCGGTGCCGTCGATGTCGCCACGGCCAACGGCCTGGTCCTCTTCGACGATTCGGGCAGCGAACAGCAAATCCTGACCCGGGCGGATGGACTGATCGCCGACCACGTGACCGACATCGTTTCCTATCGCGATGGCCTGGCGCTGGCCACGCCTGCCGGCCTCACCTTCCTCGACGCCAGCGGCGCGCGCAGCATGTACGCGTTTCACGGACTGGTGAGCAATCACGTCTATGCGCTCGGGGTTTCCGGCGACGAACTCATGGCGGGCACGCTCGGCGGCCTGTCGCTGCTGAACAAGGGTGACGTTACTGCGAACTATACGACTACAACTTCCAACCTGAAGCACAACTGGATTACCGCCGTGGTCCCGGTCGGCGCGGAGTGGATGGTCGGTACGTATGGCGCGGGAATTCTTGGCCTGGACCGTTCCGGACATTTCCAGTCGTTTGAGATCGGCTCCGGCCAGTTCGAAGTGAACCCCAACGCGATGCTGGTCACGCCCAGCTACGTGCTCGCCGGAACCTTGGGAGAAGGTTTGTATCTTTATGATCGCCGGTCAGGGCGCTGGTCGGTCATCCGCGACGGCCTGCCGTCGTTGAACGTGACCGCGCTCGCTGCCGCTAGCGGCTATATCTACATTGGAACGGATAACGGCCTGGTCCGCATACCAGAGCAGAAGCTGCACCTATGAAAACCCGCTGCTTGCTTGGATTGTTTTTTCCGCTGCTCATTGTTCTAGCGATGGTTCTAGCGACCTCAGCGCCGCTTCTGGGCGATGCGGGAGTTCTGATCCCGCGCGATAAGCAGCAGCCGAATCCCGCCGTGCTCTCGCTGGAGGAAATGGAAATCACCGTCCGCATCGACAATGGGGACGCGCGCGTCTTCGTGCGCCAGGTTTTTGCCAATCACACAGCCGCGACTGAAGAAGGGAACTACATTTTCGCGCTTCCCAGCCACGCCACGATTTCCGATTTCGCTACATGGGACGGCCCGGTGCGCCTGCCGGCTGTGATCCTCGAACGCAAGCGCGCCGAAGAGATTTACAACCAGCTCAAACAGCAGGCGATTGATCCCGGCCTGCTCCAGATGGGCGAACGCGGGGCCGAGGAAGCCAAGCGCAGTTCCGTGTTCAGCGCGCGCATTACTCCAATTCCCGCGTGGGGCACCAAGCGGCTGGAGATCGAATACCACGAGTCGATCCCGGTCGAAAATCTGAAGTCGTATTTTGCAATCCCGCTGCGGCCTGATGCATATCAGGCGCAGGCCGCAGCTCATCTGCGCATCAATTTCGAACTGCACACGGCGCACGCGATGCGCAATTTTCAAGCACCAGCCAAGTCGTTCCCCTTGCAACTAGACCAGAGCACGCCTCACTTGGTGCAGGGCCACTTTGAAGGCGAGAACGTTAATCTCGCCGAAGATTTTGTTGCTACCTACGATCTTGACCCGGCTGCATCGGACACTCTTCAACTTCTAACCTACAGAAATCCAGTCAGCGCCCAGCCTTCGCCAACCGAGACTGCACCGGTTCGCAGCACGAACGAGCCCGGCTTTTTCGAGGCGGAAGCTCTGCTGGGCTTCGGAAGCGCATCTGGTCCGACCGGAGGTGTATCCAGCGGAGCGCCGAAAACGGTCATCGTATTGTTCGATACATCGCTGTCGATGCAGTGGGAGAAACTCGAGCGCAGCTACCAGGCTCTCGAAACTCTGCTGCACACGCTGCGGCCCGAAGACCACTTTGGACTGGTGCTGTTCAACACAGAAACGCAAGTTGTTCCAGTGAGTGTGGCGGATGCCGCTGCCATTCAGCGTGCTATCGCTGCCGTCCGCGTCAGCCGCCTGCGCGGTGGCACCGATATGCAACTCGCATTGCAAACCGGGCTGCTGCAGGCTTCCACGCCGGGAGTGAGCAACTCCTACCTGGTCATCCTCAGTGACGGGGGCGCGACTCGCGGCATTATTCAGAATGGAAAACTCGCCGCGTGGTATGCCTCCGCATGGCAGCAACTGCCGGAAACCCAGCGTCCGCGTACGTACATGTTTGCCATCGGCGACGATGCCAACCTGCCGCTGTTTCGCCTGCTCGCCCGCCAGGACGGCGTGCTCGAACAGGTGCTCTCCACCGAGCCGATGGAATTCAAGCTGAACTCGTTTCTGTCAAAGATCGGCCGCAGCCCGGTCGGACAGCTCGATCTTTCCATCACGCCCCAGGCGGCAGTCGACACGGTTTATCCGCTGCAGGCCGCGACTTTCTCAGGCTCGCTCGCCGCCTGGGTCGGCCGCTACCAGAAGCCGCAGGAGAATGTCAGTTTCAGTGTGCACGGCGTGCGCGATGGCGCTGCCGTTCAAATGACGGGCAAGACCGGCTTGCCGCGGGAATCGTTCGATCATCCGCAACTGCCGAGGCTCTGGGCTCGGGCCCGCGTCGACGCGCTGCTCGAGAAAATCGAACGAGACGGCGAAGATCAAGCCACGATCGACGAAATCATTCGTCTCGCCCGTCAGTACAAATTTGTCACGCCCTACACTTCATTTCTGGCAGTGCCTCGCGCCCTGCTGCGGCCGCGCGTGATCCGCCCCGGCGATCCGATTCTGCGCGTCAAGACCGATGAATCGATCACCTCCGTGATCGCGCTGTTTCCTTTCGGTCTGGTGCAGCCGTTACGCTACCTTTCGTCCGAAGACATCTGGCAGACGCGTTTTCTCGCGGCCACCGACATGCAGGATGGAACGTACACGGTGCGCCTCATCTTGCGCGATCAAGTGGGACACACCTATCGCGAATCGAAGACCTTCGTCATCGCCAGCAAGTCGCCGGTCGTGAAGGTAAACCTCGATCGCAATCGCTTTCAGCGCGGGCAGACGATCGACCTGCGAGTCAGCGCGTCGGAAAGTACTCGCACTCTCGTGGCCCGCATGGACGGTGCTGGCGCGATTCCCGTCGCATTGCGCTGGGACGCGAAGGCGGCGGCTAATATCGGTGCACTCATGATTCCCGACCAGACTATTCCCGGCTTATACAAGCTGACCGTCACCGCCGAGGATATTGCTCACAACATTGGTACGCAGGAGGTGCAGGTTGAAGTACTTCCTTGATTCACCGGCCTGGCGCGTGCGCGCGTGGCCGATCGCTCTTGCCATTTTCTTTGCCGCCATCGGGACCGTCTCCGCGTTGGGCGAGTTGCCCGTGTGGATTCGCAACATCGACGCCAGCAGCGCCGTCGAAGCCGTATTCTTTCGTATGATGTCACTGCCGGGCGGCGCGGTCGCATTTCGCCGGCCTCCCAGCGAGACCCGGCCCGCGCTCACCGACCTGATCAAGACTCTGCCGCGCAACGCTGAGCTATATTCGCTGCGCGCCCTCGAAGACGAACAACAGCTTGACTTCCCGGCAGCGGAATCCGACTGGAAAGCCTACGTCGACAATTCTTCCGACAAGATCAGCGCTCAACTTGCGCTCGCCGACTTCTACCATCATCGTCTTCGCCCGGCGGACGAAATCAAAACTCTGTCGCTGGTGGCGAATGCGCCGGCCGTAAAGGCAGAGAGGCTCACTCCACCCGCGCAACAGCGCTCCTGGCAGGCATTTGAACGCATCTTTCGTGTAATTCAAGCTCAGGGTTTGCCCAAGGACATTTCCATCTTCCAATATCGCGCCTGGATTGCCCGCTATCCCAACGAGGCCTCGCTCTACGCGCGCTTTTTGCAATTCCTGGTCACCGAAAAAGAATATCCCACCGCGGGGCAACTCATTGCCGACTACCGCAAACAATTTCCCAACGATCAGATCTTCCCGGTGAAGGCGAAAGCCATGGTGGAATATCGCAGTGGCTCAGTCCGCGAAGGTCTTTCGGTCTACGAGCAGAGTTTCCAGCCGCTTTGGGACCCGCAGCTGGTGAAGAGCTACTTCGATCTTCTGCGCGACACCCAAAATCTGCGCAAGTTCCGCGATGACGCCCACGCAGCACTCGTAGCCAACCCGGAAGATCTCAACGCCACGGCGCGCATCTTCTATTACTACCAGCAGCAAGGCAAGACCGACGTCGCGCAGCAAGCCATCACCGATCTGCGCCTGCACAAGGAAGCCGCCAAGTCACCGTGGACTTCGCAGGAACTCTACGTATGCGCGCGTTTGTCGGAGGACATTCACGCCTACCCCGAGTCGGCTCGCTACTACTTCGCACTGTACAACAGCACAGGCAAAGACTTTCCGGACGCGCAGGCCACGGCCATCGCGGGCCTCACCAGTATGCTGCTGACCGCGCCGGAAACCCCGATCCGCTTGGGTTCCGGCGAACTATCGATGTATCGCGACATCGCCACCATGGATCAGGGCCCCGGTTACCTGAACGGAATCTTGTCACTGATTCTGAATACGACTCAGCCCGCCTCGCAGTACGCTGAGGAAGAGCAGCGCGCTGTACCGTATTTTCATCGCTCGCGTGCCGTCGAGCTGCTGGCATTGCTGGACGCAAAATTTCCAACTGCGGCGCGTCGCGCCGAACTGCACGCGCAACTGCTCGAGTTCTATTCCAACTCGGGCGAGAGCGACGCGGTCATTCAGGGCGGCCGCGAATTTCTTGCGAACTTTCCTCAGGCTGCGGAGCGCACTTCCGTATCTTTACTGATGGCCGACGCCTACGCTCGCAAAGACGATACCAAGAATGAATTCGCGATTTACGACAACGTTCTGCAGGAACTCGCTGCCAAGGCACAGAATTTGCCGCTCGGTTCGGCCCAGGGAGCATATGACTCCGCCAACAACTGGAACCGCTCGTCCGATACGATCAACGATTCCGATGCGGAGAATGAAGACGGCGGGGAAGGCCAGGGTGGGGACAACACCGTGCCCCACCGCAAGGCTGGCGAGTCCTTTCAGCTAAACGCAACGCCGACGCCCGCGGGACAGACCGGCGCTCGCTCGCCAGAGTACGCGCGTGTTCTTGAGCGCTACCTGGCGCGGCTGGTGCAGGCAAAACAGATTTCGCCGGCGCTCGCCGTGCTCAGCCGTGAGATCGAACGCAATCCTGATGATCCCGGCCTCTATGAACGGCTGGCCGTGTTCCTCGATCAGAACCGGCTGGGCTCGCAGCAGGAAGAAGTCTACCGCCGCGCCCTGGAGCGCTTCCCGGATAAATCCTGGTACGACAAGTTGGCTCGCTTCTATCTTCGCTACAAAAGAAATGCGGAGTTCGAGCACTTAACCCGCGACGCCATCGCAAAGTTTCAAGGCAGCGAACTGGAGCAATACTTCAATCACATGGTCGGAGGCGGCCCCGGGCTATACCTGCGGCTGAACCTGTACGCCAATAAGCGGTTTCCGCACAATCCGGTGTTCGTGCGCAATCTCCTGTCGGCCTATCAAAATCCCGCGACCAGCGACCCGGCTGCCTGGGAAGTTTTGCTCCGCCAGCACTGGTTCGAAGACGTTACGCTGCGCAATCGTTTTTTTGAATTCCTTGCACGCAGCGGCAGACTCGAGCCGGAACTCGGCGCCATGCGGCAGAGCGCGCCCGATGGCCCCAGTTGGGAGAAGAACCCTGCGGCTGCTGATTTCCTCGCCTACGCGAATTTATGGCGCTCGCATTTTGAGGAGAGCGCTCCGGTCCTGAAGTCGCTGGCGGCAAAGTATGCGGCTGACACTGAAATCGGCCACACCGCATCGTCGGTCTATCGCTCGCTCGCGTATTTCTATCCGGACGACACCGCCATCGCGGCGAAAATCGAAGACAATCTTCTGCAGGCCAGTCCCGGTGATACCGAGATCATGGCGCGCATCGGCGACATCTACGCCGACCGCGATCTGTTTGCCCAAGCCGCGCCTTACTGGGAGCGCATCCCGCAGGCCGCTCCCGGACAGCCCGGAGGATATCTCGAGGCGGCCACCATCTATTGGGACTATTTCGATTTCGACAACGCGCTCCGCTTGCTGGCCAAGGGGCGAGATCGACTGGCCGATGCCAATCTCTATTCCTACGAGGCGGGCGCGATCTATGAAAACCAGCGCGATTATCCGCACGCCGTTGACGAATATGTGAAGGGCGCTCTGAGTGCTCCGAACTCATCAGCGGAACTCCGGCTACTGCAGTTGGCGCGCCGCCCGAAGTTCCGCGATCTCGTCGACCAGAGCACAGCGAAACTCGCAGCCCCACCCAATGCTGCGATGCCCTCGGTCGATCTGCGTGTGAAAGTGTTAGAAGCGCAGAACCGCAACCCGGAGATGGAAATTCTCCTTGACTCTCTTGCCAACGCCACCACCTCGATCGAGCAGGCCGAGGAGATCGAAGCCCTGGCACAACAGAAATCGCTCGAGACGGTCCGACAGCACGCGCTCGAGAGGCAAGCCGCTCTGACGACCGATCCAGTTACTCGCTTGCAGCTGCGTTACGCCCTGATTCGCCTCTACGAAAGCCGAAAAGATTTCCCGGCGGCGCAGAAAAACGTTGAAGCGCTCTACCGCGAGAATCCTAGAGTTCTCGGCGTGGTCCGCTCCACCGTTGATTTCTACTGGCGCATAAAGATGCAGACGCAAGCGATTACGGTACTGCTGCAAGCCGCAAAAGATGCGTACCCTGGTCTGAGCGCACAATTCACTTACGAGGCCGCTCGCAAGTCGACCGACGCAAAACAATTCCAGCCGGCGCGCGACCTTCTCGCCGGGTTATTGAAGGATTCTCCTTACAACGGTGAGTACCTTGCTGCCATGGCCGACACGTACGCGAATGCGGGCGACGATCATGGCCTCGAGCAGTTCTATCTGGAAAAGATAACGCTTTTCCGCAGCGCCCCACTCGCTGCCGACGTGCGCAAGGCGCAGATTGCGACCTTGCGCCGCGGGCTCATCCCCGCACTCACTCGCATGAATAATTATTCAGGCGCAGTCGATCAATACATCGAACTCATCAACAAGTTTCCCGAGGACGACACGCTGGTCACTGAGGCCGCCTTGTATGCGCTGCGCTACCAGCGTCAGCAGCAACTCCTTGACTTCTACGCCAAGACCGTGACCCAGTCTCCCCGCGACTATCGCTGGTCGATGGTTCTGGCGCGAACGCAGGCGAATCTGGAAAACTACCCGGCTGCCATCGACACTTACGCTAAGTCCATCGCGATTCGGCCCGACCGTGCCGACCTCTACACCGCGCGTGCCGGACTCGAAGAGCGCTTGATGCGTTTCGACGAAGCCGCCGCCGATTACGAGCACATCTACGAGCTTGCCTATAAAGACCCGCAGTGGATGGAGAAAATTGCCGCGGTTCGTGCTCGTCAAGGAAAGACTGAAGAAGTCGTGGCGGCGTTGCAGGCTGCGCTGATCGACGGCCGCCCGGATAATGCAGGCAACTATTTCGAAGTGGCGCGGCGTCTCGAA
>JBELAE010000161.1:0-10329 GCA_049509155.1 Candidatus Sulfotelmatobacter sp. | reverse complement strand
GCCCAAGCCAAAAACGGCACAAGCCGCGCCAGGCCAATCCTGTTAAGAATCGAAAGCAAAGCCGGCCACGGCGCCGGCAAGCCAGTGACGAAGCAAATCGAAGAATTCACGGATGTGTATTCGTTTTTGTTTTGGCAGTTGGGAGTAAAACCGTAGCGTTGGCGGCGCCGTGCTCATCCTTTCGCAGAGCTAATGGGGGGCCCATATTAAACTTCGCACCTTTTCGCGACGTTTAGTGAAGGGCCCTGGATCCATAACGTGGGCCACCCGCCGCTGGCACTTTCGAGAATTCTTTTCGCCGCTCATCAACAGCGGCTATGAATGCACGTCTTTTCCATCTCCAGAGCCTTTTCGAGTGTTTGTCAAATCCGGCTACCGCCCATGGGCTCTGCTGACAAATGAGCCCCATCAGCAATTTCGCTTCCTGCTCGCTAACCTGAATTTCCATGGAAGATGCATCGCGGTCATACAGCAAGACTGCAGACGACTTACCAGTAGGGATGAAATTAACAGAGTAGCTTGTAATCTTCTTGTACAGCCACACTATGGACGGAACATGAAAACAAGTAAGGCCGAAAACTTCCTTCTTGAAAAGCCATGGGCCAAAGAGCATAAAAGACGTGTAAAAGACATTGGAATCTATCAGCACTATGCTCCCGGGCTTGTCCTTGGAATTCGTCTGAATCGCTGTTTCTATCTGCTCAACGACTTGCTCAATGGGACCGATACGCGCCAGGCGCTTACAGAGAGGATGACAACTAAAGTCTGCGGTTCGCTTCTCCCACTTCACGAAATTCCAAAGGACTAATAGCCAAAGCGGGATACGCAACTTCTTCCACATGATTGTGACCAAAGGCATAGGCGACCACCGCGCGTTGGTGAAACTCGGCGGCGTAGGCGACCATCATCGCACCGACCAAAGCGATATTCGATATGAGAAGGTTCCGATTGCATCTCCGTATCTGTTGTCCGACAAAGTTGTCCCACATGACGACGCACCCCTTTCTTGCCGGGTGTCCTTCCTTTCGCGTTCTGTGTGAAAGGTGGGAACCTCGGGCGCGGCAGCTTTAGGGATACAAAGCAAAACAGCCCCGATAGCCAATCGGGGCTGTTCCATAAACCGGATACTAAACGCTGCTTGCCAGTACCAATCATAGCGCTTCGCAGCGTCTTGTCAAGACGTTTTCAAATTGAGTCGAGTGGAACGGCAGAGGGCGAGGGAGTTGAACCCTAGTGGCTGGCTGAGCCACTCGACTGCTTGGCAAGCAGCGTCCAGTACCCACTGGCAACACCCTCCAGACGTTGTCTGCCGCAGAAGAAGTGTATCGCTGACGCCGCAACTGGCACGCTCAACTCAAGAAATATTTCGGAACGAATTCCGAGATTGGGACGGCGTGCGGGGACAGCCTTGGGGGACGGACGGGACGTTCCCCAATTTTGGAAGTTGGGTCCGCCCATTCACACCGACCCGTGCGCCTGCATATACGCGCGGAGGATGGCGTTGATGCGGGTCTGGTAGCCGCGCTGCTGGCGGAACCAGCGGAGCGGGTCGGCGTCCAGTCGCATGGTCACAGTTTACTTCGGCGTTGGCTTGACGACCTTCCCCACATCGTGCAAATGTATTTACACCAATGCAAAACTTTAGACTACACCTTGCCCCTTCTCAATCAGGTCTCCGACCCCTGTCAAGACCACTTTAGTAGACGTTCACTACCCTCGAAAGTAGATGTTTCTTCCACAGCCTATCCCCCTGAAAACACAGGACCGCGAAAACCGCGCCCAGAAGAATCAACCACTTAAAGCCCATCATTCCGTGCTTTTCCACAGTGTTCCTGCAGGAACACTTCAGGGCTTGACGATACCAAACCGGAATTCCCCTGTCGTGGTAAGATTCTCAAACTCTCAACGATATGACGAACGACGCAGTAAAAATGAGCCTGACGGAATCCACGCGAAGAGATTTTCCCGTGCGGCTGGCGGCAATGTTGCCGCTGTTCGGAATGGCGGAGAGCGCATTCGCCCTGCCCGACCCGCAAGCGGATCGGAATGGCATCTCGCATACGTGCGAAAGCATTCATCAAGAAGTTGTCTTCAAGGCGGCGCGGAAACGCGTCTACGAAGCGTTCACCCAGGAAAAACAATTCAGCCAGGTGACCGATTTCGTCATGAAGGGCGCCTCCACGCAGATCAGTCCGGAAGTGGGCGGAACGTTCTCTATTTTTGGAGGTGTGATTCTGGGCCGCCACGTCGAACTGGTTCCCTATGAGCGCATCGTTCAGGCGTGGCGTGAAAAAGATTGGACGCCAGGGCTCTATTCGATCGTGCGATTCCAACTCGACGAACGAGGAGCTGAGACGAAGCTCATCTTCGATCACACCGGCTTTCCGCCGGGCGCATCCGCAAGCCTGGCGCCGGGATGGTGGTCGCATTACTGGGAGCCTCTGCAGAAGTATCTGGGATGAAGCAGCAGCGTCCCGGCCAATCAGTCTGAAACAGGCCAGAAAATCGATCCTTTTCCCAGTCCTTTCTACAATCGTTCCCCGAACCGTGTTTGAGGGGTCCGGTTGGTCCCCTAATAAGTTTGACCCGCCCCACCCAACGTGTTATAAATGCCCGTTTTGCGCTGGTGTGCCGGGACCGAAGTCTTATTCTCTGGTCGGCTTTCTTGAGCGTAGCTTCGTAATTGAAATCCAGCGCGAACTCCGACGCGGCCAAGCTCCAACACTCAGGTATTGCGGTGGAAGCGTGTTCGGAATTCCGGAAAGAGCGTCCGAGATTCGATTGGGCGTGCGGCGGTTGCAATTTTGAACCGTGGCAACTTGGTCGCTAGTCGGGATGTGCTTCCGGAAGGCGGAGCCTAAACACGTTTATCAAAATTCCTTAAAACCGTTATCTTTAGCATCTTTCGGAGGACTCATTATGCGCACCTGGCTTGCTACTGCTGCGTTCTTCACACGCCGCATGGCCACAAAAATCTCGGCTGTCGCCGCGCTGCTCACCGTCGGCACCGCTACGTCCCTGGCTCAACCTGCGGGCGAAGGTGGTGAAGCTTCCTTGAAGCTGCCCGACCTTTCGCAGGTCAGTTTTTTCAATGGCGCCATCGACGGCCATAAACTGCTGCTGATTGGAATCCTGTTCTGTCTGTTCGGACTCGGCTTTGGCATGGCGATTTATATGCGGTTGAAAAACCTGCCGGTGCATCGCGCCATGCGCGAAATCTCGGAACTGATTTACGAGACCTGCAAAACCTATTTGATCACGCAAGGCAAGTTCATTCTCTTTCTGTGGGCTTTTATCGCGGTCATTATTGCGGCTTACTTCGGGTGGCTCTCTCCGGTGCCGGGAAAGTCGGTGGCCCTGACGCTTCCGATTATTTTAGGTTTCAGTCTGGTGGGCATCGCGGGCAGTTACGGCGTCGCTTGGTTTGGCATTCGAGTGAACACGTTTGCTAATTCGCGAACGGCCTTCGCTTCCCTTCCCGGCAAGCCCTATCCGGTGTACCAGATTCCGCTGGAGGCGGGCATGAGCATCGGCATGATGCTGATCAGCGTGGAACTTCTGATCATGCTGTTCATCCTGCTGTTCATTCCGGGAGATTATGCCGGACCGTGCTTCATCGGGTTCGCCATTGGCGAATCGCTTGGAGCAGCGGCTCTGCGCATCGCTGGCGGCATCTTCACCAAGATCGCCGACATCGGCTCGGATTTGATGAAGATTGTTTTCAAGATTAAGGAGGACGACGCGCGCAATCCTGGCGTCATCGCCGACTGCACGGGCGACAATGCCGGTGACTCGGTGGGGCCGTCGGCCGACGGCTTCGAAACTTACGGTGTAACCGGCGTGGCGCTGATCACATTTATTCTGCTCGGCGTGAAAGATCCGAGCGTGCAGGTGCAGTTGCTGGTTTGGATTTTCGTGATGCGCGTCATGATGCTGGTGTCGAGCGCGCTTTCTTACTTCCTGAACGGCGCATTCGCCAAGGCCAAGTATGGCTCGGCCAACGAGATGAACTTCGAAGCGCCGCTGACCTCGCTGGTGTGGCTGACTTCGATCATTTCGATCGCCATCACTTATCTGATTTCTTATTTCGTCATCCCCACTCTGGGCAGCGACGCCTCGCAGTGGTGGAAGCTGGCCACGATTATTTCGTGCGGTACGCTGGCGGGCGCGTTGATCCCGGAACTGGTCAAGGCCTTCACCTCAACCGAGTCACGGCACGTGAAAGAAGTGGTGATCTCGGCGCAGGAAGGCGGAGCGTCGCTCGGCATCCTCTCAGGATTCGTGGCGGGAAACTTTTCTGGCTACTACCTCGGTCTGGCAATGATGATTCTTATGGCGGTCGGCTATTACATGAGCACCATGGGCCTGGCGGTGGCGGCGGGAATGCTCGCGCCGGCGGTCTTCGCGTTTGGTCTGGTGGCGTTCGGATTCCTGGGCATGGGGCCGGTCACGATCGCGGTCGATTCTTACGGTCCGGTTACCGACAACGCGCAGTCAGTGTATGAACTTTCTTTGATCGAGGACGTTCCGAACGTGAAAGCCGAAATCAAGAAAGACTTCAACATGGAAGTGGATTTCGAGCGCGCCAAACATCTGCTCGAAGCCAACGACGGCGCGGGCAATACATTTAAGGCCACGGCGAAACCGGTGCTGATCGGCACAGCCGTGGTAGGCGCGACGACCATGATTTTTTCCATCATCATGGCGTTGACCAACGGACTTACGGCGAACGTTAACAATCTCTCGCTGCTGTATGCGCCGTTCTTCCTGGGGCTGATCACCGGCGGAGCGATGATCTATTGGTTTACTGGCGCCTCCACGCAGGCCGTGACCACGGGAGCGTATCGCGCGGTCGAGTTCATCAAAGCCAACATTAAACTCGAAGGTGTGGTGAAGGCCTCGGTCGAGGACAGCAAGAAAGTTGTGGAGATCTGCACGAGATACGCGCAGAAGGGGATGCTGAACATCTTCATCGCAGTGTTCTTCGGGACGCTGGCATTCGCTTTTGTGGATCCGTTCTTCTTTGTGGGCTATCTGATTTCCATCGCAATCTTCGGACTCTACCAGGCGATCTTTATGGCCAACGCGGGCGCCGCATGGGACAACGCGAAGAAGATTGTGGAAGTCGAGATGAAGCAGAAGGGCACGCCGCTGCATGATGCCACGGTGATTGGCGATACGGTGGGCGATCCATTCAAAGACACGTCGTCGGTGGCGCTGAATCCGGTGATCAAGTTCACCACGCTGTTTGGACTGCTGGCGGTGGAACTCGCCGTGAAGCTGGCCAGCGATCAGGGCACGACGCTGACGCGCGTGCTGGCGCTGGCGTTCTTCGTGGTGTCGTTTACCTTCGTATACCGTTCGTTCTACGCCATGCGCATCAAGCAGGGCGCGGAGTAGGCGACGCGGAAAGTCACAACGCCATCCGGAATTATCCGGATGGCGTTTTTCCTGTTTGCTACTTGATTATCAGCATTCTCTCGGCTCGAACCGGACGGCAATTGCGGTTGGGGTAGGACTCAGAACGAGAGCTTCATCTTCGACTTCACGCCGTGGGCCAACTTTTCGATCTGTTCGGCCTTCTTGATGGCATCGATCGAGATGACTCCGCGCTGCGCTTTCTGCAGGTACTCCTTCAGTTCCGCACTTAACTGCAGCATTTTGTCGGTATCGCGCCTGATCTCAGCCTGGCGCTGCGTGTTCGCGGCAATCGCCTGCTGTCTTTGAATCTCTTCTCCCGCGGGAACCGGAGTATCGTCCGCCGCAGGTCGGGGTGCAATGGCAGGAGGGATAGGAGTCCGAAGATCCTGCGATTGAGGGACGGCCGGAGGGATGGGGATATGGACGTCCTGCGCTTGACAGTACCGGACCGCGCCCGAAGATACGATGAGCACGAATACAAGTGAACTTGCCCTCAGCATAGTGACCCTCCTGTCGCGCTGGGATGCCGCAGAGGTGGCGAGGCAAAATGTGTCGGGGCATTATTGCTCTGGCGAAGGATTCACACAACTGGAATTTGATGGCCGGACCCGAAACCTTGCGCTGCCGTCTCGGGAAGGGAATAAGGAAAGATTGGGGCGAAAATGAAAAGCGTGACTGGCATTGCCTCTGTCCTGCCAGTCACGCCTGAAGAAACATCCCGGTCAGCGCCGGTCTCGAATGGTTAGTGGCGATTCCAGTAGAGCTCGCGGCGATCGCGATTCACGTCGCGGTACTCGCGGTGGATTTCGCGGCGCTCGTGGCGCGCGCCGGCATAGTTGCCGTGGTTGAAGTCTCGACGCATCTCGTAGCGGTCATGGGCGATCCTGGCCTCGTCATGGCGGATATCGCGGTGCAGGCCGCGGCCACCGTCCCAGGCCAGCGCCGGTGCAACAGTCATGCCTATTAGCATAAGAACCCCAGCAAGCGCGCGTTTCATAACTCTCTCCTCCGGCCGCCATCAGCGGTTACTGAGTACAAACACGGGGTGCGGTGAGGAGTTTCGGTGACTAGGAACCGGCCAGAGTTGCGCTTGCAGGCAACCCTTCTCAGCGAGGGCAATCCGACCGGCGGTTTTCCGGCAGATTCCTTTTGAAATCTTGTAATCTTTTGTCATGCTCCGCTTTTCGACGGCGCCGCTAGTGTTTCTCGCGTTAGTGTCAGCATCTTCGGTCTCTCGCGGACAGGCCGTGGGCAGCGCAGCACCTCCCGCCCCCGTGGAACTCGTCATCTCGGGCCCGGGTGTGGTTCATCGCGGCGACAATCTTTGGTTTACCGCGACTCTGACCAATCGCTCGGGCCAGGTGCTGGCTGTCCCTTCCACGAATGGAGGGAAGGCGTGGACGTACATGGCCGGACCGTGGTGGAAGATCGTTGACAGGTCTGGTAAACAGCTGAAGTTCAAGCCTGGCACCGAGTGCTTCTGCGACCACAACATTGGTGCCGTCAATTTCCAAGACAGCGATTTCGTGTTGCTCAAACCTGGAGAAACAATTGAGTACAAGCACGAGAGCCTGCGCGACCCATCGGACAAGTTCATATTCCCTGGAGAAGGCACCTTCTTCGTGACGCTTAGCTGGAGCTTCTGCGCACCCAGAGCAAAGCCCGGCGACAACGGATCGGTTGGCTACACCTGCGGAGTCACGCGCGCGCTGAGTCCCTCGATACGAGAAGCCGTTCTGGCAACGCCTTCATTTGACGTGCAATCGAACGCTTGGAAGTTGTCGCTCGAATAATTTGGCGCGCCTTTTCAGCTCGGCCCTTTCATTTTTTCTTTCACGCTGCGGGCAAGTTTCTCGATCTCTTCAGCCTTCTTGACCACGTCGAGCGAGAGAACGTTTTCGTCTGATTTGTCCACCGATTGCTTCAGTTCGACCGACAGTTTCAGCAGTCTGTCGGTGTCGCTCTTGAGCGTGGCGAGGCGCTCTTTGGCGGCCTTCTTGGCCAACTCGGCGGCGATGCGGGCTTGCGCTTCATCGGCGTCCGTCATGGGCGCAGGGGTGTCCGCCCTCGGAGGCGGAGCCGGGGGCTGCGACTGCCGTTGCGCGCTCGCTTTTGGCGCAAGGGCGGGGAGAATGCACAAGCTAAGAAAGAGAAACATCCACGCAGACAGACGGGATCGCACGGGAACCTCGCAGAGAGTCATACGGAACCTGCTGTCGAGAGATTATACGTGGGGGCGAAAAAGAATTAACCACAGAGGGCACGGGGGAACACAGAGGAAACGGCTACAACGAAGGGCCAGAGCTAGGCACTGGCCCTTCAAGGGTTAGGTTTCAGAAACCGATTACAGCGAGCTCATGTTCGCCAGAAACTCGGCGTTGGCCTTGGTCTTGTTCAAACGTTCGACCAGCAGTTCCATGGCTTCGACGGGCGACAGTGGGTTCAGCACTTTGCGCAGGACCCAGATGCGCTGCAAGTCTTCTTTCGGGATGAGCAACTCTTCTTTTCGTGTGCCGGAGCGTTGAATGTCGATGGCTGGAAAGACGCGCTTGTCGACCAGTTTGCGTTCGAGGATGATTTCCGAATTTCCGGTGCCTTTGAATTCTTCGAAGATCACGTCGTCCATGCGGGAACCGGTGTCGATCAGCGCGGTGGCGATGATGGTCAGCGAACCGCCTTCTTCAATGTTGCGGGCGGAACCGAAGAAACGCTTCGGGCGCTGCAGGGCGTTGGAGTCGACGCCGCCGGAGAGCACTTTGCCGCTCGGCGGAACGATCGTGTTGTAGGCGCGAGCGAGACGCGTGATGGAATCGAGCAGGATCACGACGTCGCGCTTGTGCTCGACTAGTCTCTTCGCTTTTTCGATCACCATTTCGGCGACCTGCACGTGGCGAGCAGCGGGCTCGTCGAAGGTCGACGAAATCACTTCGCCTTTCACCGAACGCTGCATGTCGGTGACCTCTTCGGGGCGCTCGTCGATCAGCAGGACCATCAGAACAACTTCCGGATGATTCGCGGTGATCGAGTTGGCCACGTTTTGCAGCAGCATGGTCTTGCCGGCGCGCGGCGGCGAAACGATCAGGCCGCGCTGGCCTTTGCCGAGGGGCGTGAGCAGGTCCATGACGCGGGCACTGGCGTTCTCGCGCGTGGTCTCAAGCTTCAGGCGTTCCTGCGGATACAGCGGCGTCAGGTTGTCGAACAGAATCTTGTTGCGGGCTTCATCGGGCGATTCGAAGTTGACGGCTTCAATTTTGACGAGCGCGAAATATTTTTCGCCTTCATGCGGAGGCCGCACCTGGCCGCTGATGGTGTCGCCGGTCTTGAGATCGAATTTGCGAATCTGTGAGGGCGACACGTAGATGTCGTCGGGGCCCGGCAGGTAGTTGTAGTCGGGGGAGCGGAGAAAGCCGTAGCCGTCAGGCAAAATTTCGAGGACGCCTTCGGCGAAGATGTGGCCTTCCTTTTCGCTCTGCGCCTGCAGAATCTTGAAGATCAAGTCCTGCTTGCGCATACCGCTGGCACCGGGCAGGTCCAAGGTCCTTGCGATCTTGGTCAGCTCGGTGATGTTCTTTTCTTTCAGTTCAGCAATGGTCATGATTCACCTGAACCCGTGCACTAGAGCCTTATTCAGTAGTGTCAACGGGAGATTTTCAAAAGGAGGGGACGCAGGAAAGACGCAAGTACTACAAGGCAGGAAGGCGGGGCTGGGTTAAGCAGCCCGCCGTTGTGCCTCAGCAAAATTCTCTGGTTCCGACAAAATATCTTGCCGCTCAGCGCCGGCGATTCGGTCCAACACACCGTTCATCGTTTCCTGGATTCTGGTGCTGGGCCGATGGAACTTCCGCGTGGCCTTGGAGGCAAGCTGACAAAGCATATAACGATTCCGCAGGGTCTGTAAAGCATCAAACACACGATCAGAGCGCATGTGCTTTCTATCTCCTTACTTTATGATGGTGGTCTCGCGCTTTCGTCCTTCGGCCGAGGAGGGCGACTGGAAGCCCCGCGTTGCGGCCTAAGTCACTGATTCCTATCAGTTTGTAAAGGAGTGAGCGTAAAACTCACTTTGAATAGATGCGTGACAGGTCCCCGAAGATGCTCAATTTTCTGGGCTTGGCTTCTTAGGCGCAGGTGCTACAGAAAAGGCCCAGAAGCTTCCGGATGTACCTGGAACTAGCCAATGTAGCTGCATTGAGAAGGGAGGTCAAGTAATTATTTGTAAGCAGGGTCGATGATTCCCCGGACGCGTCCCACACGCGGAATCTACCTCGAAATCGCGGAGTCGGGCCGGCAAACCCATAGCAGGCCGTAACTCGCTCAATTGAAGCGGGTTGTGTCTTCTGCAAATACCGGTTCAGGGCTTAGCCATGGCTTGGATTTCCGCGGCGCTTGCATCGGAGCCCAGAATCTGGCGCAGGGCCGCCTCCAGCACCTCATCTCTACCGGCGCGAATTCCTGCGATGGTTGGCCGCACTGTTATGTCTGGCACAATGCCGATCTGCTGGGTCGGGGTCTTGTCGGGATAGAACACCCCGATGCCGCTGATCATGGTGCGCAGGCCTCCAGGCAAAGAAAAGGGCGAAACGTTGCCATCCGCCCCAGCGGTCGTGCTGCCCACGACGATCGCCCCACGCGCGGATCGAAACGCCATGGCTGTGTATTCCGCCGAACTCATAGATGTTTCGTCGACCAGGATCACGACCTTCCCGGGATAATGGGGCTGTCCCGGCTTCAGCGATTCTGTGGGGGGGCCCCAATGGAAGGCGCCGGGGTTGGAAAGATCGCCCTCGGTGAACCTGGTGAACACGACTTCTTTGTCGACGAGCAGCGATCCGAGCGCAAAAACCATAAAGGAAGAAGGGTAGTTGCGGATGTCGATGACGAGTCCTTTTGTCCCGGCAGCTTGATTTA
>JBELAE010000160.1:0-14243 GCA_049509155.1 Candidatus Sulfotelmatobacter sp. | reverse complement strand
GAGAACCGTCCGCAGGACGATCTCACCATCGTCAAGAAGGCCTACGATTACTCCCTGAAACATCATGAAGGCCAGAGCCGGGCTTCCGGCGAACCGTATCTGGTGCATCCCCTCGAAGTCGCGTTGGTTCTCGCCGAAATGAAAATGGACCCGGTCGCCGTGGCTGCCGGACTTCTGCACGACTCGGTCGAAGACACCTCCGTCACCATCGTCGACATTCGCAAGGAATTTGGCGAGCAGGTCGCCCACATCGTCGAGGGCGTCACCAAGTGATCCTCATCAAACTCGCCGACCGGTTGCACAACATGCGCACGCTCGAGCACCTCGCACCTGAGCGTCAACGCAAAATCGCCGAAGAGACGCTGGAAATTTATGCGCCCATCGCCCACCGCCTGGGCATGGGCAAAATTCGCGGCGAACTCGAAGATTTGGGCTTCCGCTTTCTCGATCCCCTGGGCTATGAGCAAGTGGAAAAATCGGTCAACGCCCGCCGCAAGCAGGGCGAGGCTTTCCTCGCCAAAATGCAGCTGACCATCACCGACAAGCTGAAAGAAGCCGGCATTCAGGCCAGAGTAGAAAGCCGCATCAAGCGCCTCTACAGCATCCACAAGAAATTGCAGCGCCAGCACATCTCGGTAGATCAGGTTTATGACCTGTGCGCCATGCGCGTGATCACGCGTTCGCTGCAGGATTGCTACGCCGTGCTCGGCATTATTCACAATCTGTGGCGGCCAGTGCCAGGACGCATCAAGGATTTTATCGCCATGCCGCGGCCGAATTTTTATCAATCGCTGCACACTTCGGTGATCACGGAAGACGGCACGCCGTTCGAAATCCAGATCCGCACCGAGGAAATGCACAAGATGGCGGAGGAAGGCATCGCCGCCCACTGGAAATACAAAGACGGTCCAGTCTCGGCGCAGGACGAACAGCGTCTGGCATGGTTACGCCAAGTAGTCGAGTGGCAGCGCGACGTCAGCGATCCCAACGAATTTCTTTCCACGCTGAAGGTCGATCTTTATCCCGAAGAGGTCTACACCTTCACCCCCAAAGGCAAAGTCGTAGTCCTCCCGCGCGACGCGACGCCAGTCGACTTCGCCTATAGCGTGCACACCGAAGTTGGCCACACCTGCGTCGGGGCTAAAGTAAACGGACGCATGGTGCCGCTGCGCCACAAGCTGCATTCGGGAGACATCGTCGAGATTCTTACTCAGCCCGGCCACAAGCCCAGCCGCGACTGGCTGGGCCTGGTCAAATCGTCACGCTCGCGAAACAAGATCAAGCATTGGCTCAATGTTCACCAGCGCGAGCGCGCCATTGAAATCGGACGCAAGCTGATCGAAAAAGAAGCGCGCAAGTATCGCATCGCGCTCAAAGAAATCAAAGACGAAGAGTTACAGAAAGTCGCTTCGGGCTACGGACTAGGGAAGGCCGACGATCTCATGTCGGGAATCGGCTACGGAAAATATTCCGCGCGCCAGGTGCTGGCCCGCTTACTGCCCGCCGGGGCGACTCACTCCATTGCCGGCGACATTGAATCCGAGGGTCTGACTTCGCAACCCGGTGCCATCGCCAGCGTCGTGCGCCGCGTCTTCGGCGACCACAACGCGATCACGGTTCGCGGGCAGGGCGATATGCTGGTCTACCGTGCGCAATGTTGCAATCCCATTCGCGGTGAAAGCATTGTCGGTTACATTACGCGCGGCAAAGGCGTGGCCGTGCACTCCATTCACTGCCCCAATGTGACCAACCTGATGTACGAACCCGAACGCCGCATCGAAGTCGAGTGGGCCCGCGACGAGAGTACCCCGACCGCCTATCCCGTGAAGCTGACCGTTTTCTGCGACGACCGCTTCGGCATGTTGAAGAACATTACGGGAGTGATCGGCGACGCCCACAGCAACATCAAGAACATCACGGCGCATACCGCCAACAGCCAGGCCAGCGTAGAAGTCGTTCTTGATATTTCTGATCTGAAACATCTCGAGCAGATTATTGCTGGCCTGCGAAAAATTCCCGGCGTTCACGAAGTCCAACGCCTGCAGAAAATCTGAAGACAGCTCGGCAGTCAGTTCTCAGTTCTCAGTAGTCAGTTCCCAGTAGTCAGTTCCCAGTTAAAAGCCCATGGAGTCCAAGAATTATGTTGCACTTTGGGCTAGTGTGTTGAACTGAGAACTGAGAACTCAAACTCCCTCACTCCGATTTCCAAGTCACCGTGAAGCTCCCCCCGTCCGATGCCAGCGCCGATGGCACCGCCGTGTCCTTACTCTTGCTCGATCCGTTCTTGGTTGAAATCGATTCCTGCACCGCGCTGCCGAAATTGGCGATCGGTCCCGAGATTGAGGAGTCCGTCGCTTCATCGACGCCCGTACTTATGCCCGTATAAAGCGTGCCAAAAGAATCCACGCCGAAGTCCGACAATTCGTTTCCGTCCATCTCTTCAATCCATTCCGCCGAGTTCCTCTGCGGCGCGCCACTCCCAAACGCCCCGCTGAACTCTACTTCCTTGCTGAATCCCTGCCCCGTCGAATCGTTTCTGAGCGCCACCAGATATTCGTTGCTGCCCTCATACGTCACCGATGCCGAAAACTTATCGCCCGCCGCGATCGACACGTCATTAATCACCACACTGCCGAGCGGATAGAACTCATACCACACCCAGTAGAACGGAGTCTTGCCGTTGCAGTCGGCGTCCGTTCCGATTTGCTCCACCGTATTCGACGACCAACCGTCGATGCCCACCCACTCCGACGAATCGGTGTTCGGCGTCTTGGTGCAATCCACGGCCGTCACGGTCCACGAGCCCTGCACATAGGTGAAGTCCGTACCCGTCACGGCATACCCAGCCCAGATCGTGTTGTAGGAAACGGTGACGTTCCGGATCGGGTCGTACACAGGAGGGCGCGTTCCGGGAGCCACAATCCTTGGCCCGTGCTTCCGCGGGACAAACGCCACCGTCCCCGTCGCTGAACCAGGCCCGGCGGCGACCTGCGCCAACGCAGGCGCAACGCTCAGGGCTAGCAAGACTCCAAGAATTCCCCTAAATTTCGATAGCATAGGCGTCTCCGTTTCTAATCTCTGGACTCTCTTCGTCCGAGGCCGCAACATCTTATGCCGCATCACCGTCTCCATCAAGACATAAATTTCCTGCCTGCCCCCCCGATTCTCCGCGCCGTTGGGTGGCAGTCCCACCCTCTGTGTTACCCTGTGTCCTCTGTGGTTCTGGCTTTACTGGCAACTGGATACTGGCAACAACAACTGATTTCTATGCGCGAAGTCATCGCCACCAAAGACGCTCCCCAAGCCATTGGGCCCTACTCGCAAGCCATCAAAGCCAACGGATTTGTCTTTGTCTCTGGCCAGGTGGCCATCGATCCCGCGACCCAGCAAGTCATCACCGGAGACGTCGCAGCGCAGACCGACTGCGTCCTGCGTAATGTGTCGGAGATTCTGGAAGCTGCCGGCAGCGGACTAGGGAAGGTTCTCCGCTCGACGGTCTTCTTGAAGAATATGAGTGACTTCACCGCCATGAATACCGTTTACGGCAAATACTTCAGCACCGCGCCTCCCGCGCGCTCCACCGTCGAGGTTGCCCGCCTGCCCAAGGACGTGCTGGTGGAAATCGACGTGATCGCGCTGGCATGAGCAGAATTCAACCACCGAGGCCTCTTCGGCTTCGTTCAGGGCAGGCACAGAGAAGGGCAGAGATGCACAGAGGAAAAACGAGGATCTCTGTGTTCCTCCGTGTCCTCTGTAGTTAAGATTTACCTGATAGTCAAGATTTACTCGGAGGAGCTTCCATAATGAAGATTGCAATCGTTGGAATCATCGCAATGGTTCTCACCGCCCTCATTCTCTACGCGCAAACGGCGACCCATAAGGCGGCTCGCCCCTCTACGCGCAAACGGCGACCCATAAGGCGGCTCGCCCCAATACCTCCGCTCCCACCAAGGTTACCGGCGACGGCGTCAAGACCGCATCCGGACTGCAATATTGGGACATCAAAGTCGGCGCCGGCGCCATTGCGAAAACTGGAGACAAAGTGACAGTCCACTACACCGGATGGCTCACCACAGGCAAGAAGTTCGACAGTTCAGTCGACGCGAATCAGCCGTTCGATTTCACAATCGCGGCTGGCGACGTCATCAAAGGCTGGGACGAAGGCGTGGCTGGAATGAAAGTCGGAGGCAAACGACAGCTGCGAATTCCACCTGAGTTAGGCTACGGTGCGACCGGCACCCCCGGTGGCCCCATCCCGCCCAACGCCACGCTGATCTTCGACGTGCAATTGCTGGCGGTGAAGTAGGAAACCTTAACCACAGAGGGGCACAGGGGAACACAGAGGAATAAAGATCCTCTGTGAAACTCAGTGCCCTCTGTGTTGAGTTCTTACGCCTTGGCGACTTTGCCGCTGCGGATGCAGGACGTGCAGACGCGCATGCGCTTACCCTGGCCCGCGACTTTGGCGTGCACCGGACGCAGGTTGATGTTCCAGCGGCGCTTGGTGACGTTGTGGGCGTGGCTGATGCGGTTTCCCGCTTGCGGCTTCTTGCCGCAGATATCACATTGTTGTGCCATGACGACTCCCTGAGGTGCAGATAAAGAATTCAGATCTTGTAGGGCAAACCTAGATTTTACCGGAACTTGCCCGGATTCGGCAATGCCATTCCGCGGCGCGAACCCGCACTACCGTGCTGGGATTTCACATTCCGCCGCTAAGGGGCTTGGACGCTTTCGCATCCACCCTGTGCGATACTTACTGCATGCAGTCCCCACTCCAGGCCGCCACTGCGGCCACCGATCCTAAGTCGGTCAAGGTGAATCTTACCACCGGCACGGGGGTCGATATCGAGTGGAACGACGGCCACGTCTCGCACTATAACTTTGTTTACCTTCGCGACGCCTGCCCCTGCGCCATGTGCAATGAAGAGCGCGACAAGTCTGGCCGCCGGCCGGGCGATCCTCAGGCCGCCGCGCCGGGCACTCTGCCCATGTTCAAGCTCGCTGCCAAGCCCGTGTCTGCGGAAGGCGTGGGCAAATACGCCATCAAGTTCATGTGGAACGATAACCACGATCTGGGACTGTACTCGTGGAAATTCCTGCGCGAAATCTGCCCGTGCGCCGAGTGCAAAGTGGCGCGGGCGGCGGATTAGCTAGGGCCGCCATGCGTTTGTGCGACTGAACATTTGTTCGACGAAACCTTTGTTCGACGAAACATGAGTTCGACCAAACCAATCTCCGCCGTGCAATCGGTTGTCGACGAACTCGTGGCGGACCTTCACGCCCGCGGCGGGTGCGAAAAAATCGGACTCACGCGCGAATCCTTCGCAGTAATCCTCTGCGAGGTCGGCTCAAAACACGCTACAGCAGCGACTTCCGAAACTGAAGTCCGCACTTTCTTTCTGAGTCTGCGCGTGGACGAACTCGCCCTCGCCCGCGCCTGCGCCGCCGGCATCAATTCCGCCTGGGAAATCTTCCTCACGCGTTTCCGCGAAAAGCTCTATCTCTCGGCCCTGCGCATCGCGCGCGAAGACTCCGCCGCTCGCGAGCTCGCCGACACTCTTTACGCCGATCTTTACGGCACCAGCACGCGTGAAGGCCAGCGAGTTTCAAAGCTCGCGTCCTACACGGGCCGCGGATCGCTCGAAGGCTGGCTGCGCACCGTGCTCGCCCAGGAATACGTGAATCGTTATCGCCGCACGAAACGCCTGGTGAGTCTCGATGAGGAATCGGAAGAAGGCGTCCAATTCCGCGCTCCCGAACCCGAGCCGCTCCCGCCCGCCGATCCGCGCCTGGCCCAGGCCACCGATGAGGCCATCGCTTTTCTCTCCGGCGAAGACCGCATGGTTTTGGGCGCGTATTATCTCGATGGCCGCACTCTGGCCGAGATCGCCCGCATGCTGGGCGTGCACGAATCAACCATCAGCCGCAAGATCGACAAGCTGGCCAAGTCCCTGCGTAAGCAGATTGTGGCCGCCCTGGGGCGCCGTGGCATGTCGCGCCGCCAGGCCGAAGAAGCCCTGGAAGTCGACGTTCGCGACCTACAGGTCGATATTCGCCGCAGCCTTACGCAAGATTCGCCCCCGCCAGCGTTCTCTGAGAAGAGAGTAGAAGCCAGGGTGCCGGAGGGCGAAGGCTGAGGGAAGCGTTCGCCCGCATCCTGGAAGCCTGGATTTGGATGCCTGGATACTGAAGCAACAAGCGGAACCAAGCAAGCTACGAGCTAGAAGCTGCAATGCAAAACGTCCCCAAAATCGTACGCGAGCGCCTGAAGGCCGCAACGCCCGCCGTCAATCATCCCGACGCGGACCTGCTGACGTCTTTCGCCGAGCACTCGCTACCCGTGCTCGAACGGGACATCGTGCTTGAACACCTTGCCCGCTGCGGCGATTGCCGCGACGTCGTGGCGCTGGCCTTGCCCGCGACGGAGCCGGTCCAGACCGTCGTCAGCCCATCACCCAGCGGATGGCTGACCTGGCCCACTCTGCGTTGGGCATTCGTGACCGCAGGCGTCATCGCCATCGCCTCGTTCGGAGTCCTGCAATACCAGAAAAGTGCCCGCTCGACGACGATGGCCTATAAGGCATCCGCGCCCCAGACCACAGACACAGAGGCTAAGAATCAGCCGGTGCCTCTACCGGCCGCCCCGGCACGTGCCGAGAAGCGCGACAAGATCCTGGCGCCGCCCGCCCCGGCCTTTGCTGACTCTGGCGACGCCACAAGTCTGATGATCATGCCGAGCCCCGGCCACAATTTCGACCAGAACGCCGACCAGAAAAAGAGCGTGTCTCGCGCCCAAGCGGTTCCGACGCCTCCCGCGCCGCAGCAGCCTGGCGGCGCTGTTGGGCATATCGCCGCAGCGCGCACCCTAGGTGGACCCTTGTTTGGCCCCAGGGCGGCGAATCAATTTCAGCAGCAGAATATGGCCCAGAATCAGGCTCCCGTTCCAGCGCCACCTGGGGCGTCCGGGAAACAGCAAGCCGGCGGGGCAGGATCAGAGAATTCGCGGGTTTCGGCGGGCACTCAGACCGTAGAGGCTTCCGGAGCAGCCTCGCTCGCGCAAACTGAGAACCTGGATGCTCATCTGGCACAGAACCAGCCCTCGGCGCAGCCGTCGTCCAGCGAGGATTCGGTTTACCCTGCGGTCGGCAAGGCCAAGGCCCCCGTGCCCCTAGCCTCCGGTGCGGAAGCTGGGAATGACGGCGCTCCCATTCAGGACCAGGCGCTCCGCAGCCGGCTGACAGCGCTGGCCGTTCCTGGGCAGATCGGCGGTTATGTCGTTGATCCCACAGGGGCTGTCGTGCCAAACGCCCGGATTACCATCATCCCTTCCAAGCCGGGAGCGCCCGCTACCGCGGTAACCAATTCTCAAGGCCTGTGGCTGATTGCCGGTCTCCCAACGGGAAGCTATAAGGCCCAAGCGGAAGCGCCGGGTTTCAGGACCACGGTTGCCACCGTAAACTACGATGCCAACCAGCCCTCAATGTACCGTTTCACCCTGAACGTCGGTAGCGTCGCAGAAACAGTCGAGGTTTCGGGGCAAGCGTCCCTCATTATGACGGAGGCCGCGACCGCGGCAGCGCCTCTCACCAGCCGTGAGGCCAGCCAGCCCGGCATGAACGGACGCAACGTCAACCAGATGATGGCCTTGTCGCCTCTCTGGGCGATCACCTCCAAGGGCGCGCTGCGGCGGTCGGTCGACCAGGGCAAGACCTGGCACGATGTGGACGTAAAAGCGAATCCCGCCTCCCTCGCCAGCGCGAGCGTGGCAGTCACCGCCCAGGTCTCCCGGGCGAAGGCGAAAGACAAAGACGCAGACAGGGCCCTGAAGCAGCAAGCTACAGCGCTCACCTTCCGCGCGGTCGCCGCCGCGGGCGCTGAGGTATGGGTGGGTGGTTCCGGCGGCGCGCTTTATCATTCGGCGGACGCCGGCATTCATTGGACCCGCGTCGTTCCCGCCGCATCTGGCAGTGTGCTCACTGGCGACATCACCAGCGTGGAATTCCCCGACCCGCAGCACGGAAAGGTCTCAACCTCTACCGCTGAAGTCTGGACCACCCGCGACAACGGTCAAACCTGGCAGAAACAATAATCACCAAGAGCTCAACATGAGCCCCGGACGCCTTCGTCCGGTCGTGTTCCTCCATGGCTGGCGGATGACGGCGTCCGCCGCTCCGCAAGTCATTTCAGTTACCTCGGTCAATCCTCAACGTAGCTCTGCGCCAACTGCGTTACCAAAGTGACGTTTACACAACATGAGGGGGATCTTAATATCCATCTCGTGGTTTGGCAGTTCTGGGGGAGGGCTGCCGAGGCGTCCTGGACTTGAAAAAGTCGAGGGCGCTTTTCTTTTTTATCCTGAATCAGGTCGAGTTCGTCGATCGGCACACGCCGCATTCGCCATAGAAATTGCGATAAACTGCAACTAGAGCCAACCCGGCGGGCGTTCCTGCTGCGGCATCATTCGCAAAACACATGGGAAGATTGTGCAAAATCTCGCTGGCCTGTCTGTGCCTGCCCTTTTTCATGCTGGGGACAGCAATCGCGGGAGTGGGTGGCAGCATTTCAGGCACGGTCAAGGATCCCTCCGGGGCCGCAATCGCCTTGGCCTCCGTCGTCTTGGTCAATAGTAGTACGGGGGTCCGGCAATCCACTGCTGCCGACGCCCGAGGAGCGTACACCTTCCCGGTACTTCCGGTCGGTGGCTATGTCCTTGAAGTGAACCATCCCGGTTTCAGGCCCTACCGCCGCACCGGAATCATGGTCGACGTCAACAGCGCTCTATTGCTCGATATCGTGCTGCAGGTGGGCAAGCGCACCGACGCGGTCACCGTCAGCGACAGCGCGGTGCATCTCGAAACCTATAGCAGTCAAGTAGGCGAGGTCATCAACGGTGAGCAGATGAGTTCCGTTCCCCTGAACGGCCGCAGCTATACCGACCTGCTCTCGCTGCAGCCCGGCGTGGTTCCTTCGACCTCTATCAGTTCCGATACCGTGCAGGATGTAGGCGCGAGCGCACTCTCGCCTTCCGGCGATCTGAATCCGGGCACCATTTCCATCCACGGCCAGCGCGAATTTGCCAACGCTTTTATCGTGAACGGCAGCGACTCCGAAGAAGACGTGAACATGGGAACCGCGATTATTCCCAACCTCGACTCCATTGCCGAGTTCCGCATTCTCACCAGCAATTTTGACGCGGAGTACGGAGAATTCAGCGGCGGGCAGATCAACGTGATCACCAAGTCCGGTAGCAACGCCTTTCACGGCGATCTTTTCGAGTTTTTGCGCAACACTGACCTGGACGCACGCAACTATTTCTCGCCCACACGCGGCACGTTCCTGCAAAACCAGTTCGGCGGCACCGCCGGCGGCCCCATCCGGCGCAGCAAGATATTCTTCTTCTCCGACTATCAGGGAACGCGCCAGCGCCAGGGAGTGGACACGGGTTTGATCCCCGTGCCTTCCACGCAAGATCGGTCAGGAGATCTTGCCGATTTAGCGTCAGCTTTCTATACAACTCAGATCGTGAATGGACAATCGGTGGTAGTACCCACGATTGTGAGTGGACCCGCCTGGGCTTCCACACTTTCTCAGAGTCTCGGTTATTCCGTTTCCGCTGGGGAACCCTATTATTTTCCCGGATGCACGAATACGAACTATTCCCCGTCGAGCGCTTCCGCTTGCGTTCTGCCTACACTTCAAATCCCCACCAGTGCCTGGTCCGGTCCCGCGCTGCATTTGTTGCAGTACATTCCGGCGCCCAATGCTTCCGCCGATCAGTTCGCCACCTCCGCCTACAATCAGGCTCTGCGGGACGACAAGGGCGCCGTGCGCCTCGACGCCAACACCGGCTGGGGCCTGATTTCCGGCTACTACTTTCTGGACGACTATTCGCTGAACAATCCGTATCCCGTCGCCCAGGGCGGAGCCAGCGTGCCCGGTTTCAATGCGCTGAATCAGGGCCGAGCCCAACTGTTCAGCCTGGGAGAGACGAAGACGCTGAGCGCGACCGCGGTCAACGAACTTCACTTCAGTTACATGCGCGCCTACAACGACCTCGGCGAACCGCAAGGCGGACTGGGCGTCAGCCTGGTGTCCCAAGGTTTCGTCACTGCTTCGGGAGCGCCGTCAATCGTGCCGCTTGACCCGCGAGGCGAAGGCGTAGAGAGCCTCGTGTTCAACAATTTTTCCACCGGCACGAATACCAACCAACTGAAGCAGGCCAACAATACTTTCCAGTTGCTCGACAATTTCTCAAGAGTTATTGGACGCCACACCGTCAAAGCCGGCGGCGGATTTCATTACGACCAGGTCAACGTGAATCCGATCGCTCAGTTTAACGGCAGCTTCCTGTTTACCGGAAGCGAGACCGGCGTCGATTTTGCCGATTTCCTGCTCGGAATTCCCAGCCAGTACAACCAGAGCCAGCTGAATCCCTTCTATGGCCGCAACAAGTACACCGGCCTCTTTGCCCAGGACAGTTGGCACGTGAGGTCGAATCTAACCCTCAACTACGGTGTACGCTGGGACCGAATCGAGCCCTGGTATGAAAAGTACAACCAGATTTCGACCACCGAACCCGGCAAGCAGTCGGTAGTCTTTCCCGGCGCGCCTCCGGGAATCCTGTATCCCACCGATCCGGGAGTGCGGCGCACGCTTGCGCCCCCTGGGGACGAATTCTCGCCGCGCCTCGGTTTAGCCTACTCGCCCGATGTCTCGGAGGACAACCTCTTTGGCAAGATCCTGGGCGGTCCGGCGAAAACCAGCCTGCGCGCGGGTTTTGGCATGTATTACGCGTCCATCGAAGCCCTCACTCTGGGCGTGCTCGCGGCCAACGCGCCTTACGGAACCACCTACAGCAGTCCCGCTCCGCCGCTATTTTCTAATCCCTTCATCACCGCCTCCAATGGAGAGAATCTAGGCCAGTATTTTCCCGTCAATCTTGCGCCGTTGAATGCCTCGAGCACTCACCCCGATGCCAGTGTGGACTGGTCGCAGTACTTGCCCATCAGTGGCATCCCCGCATATCCCGTCAGCAACCGCATTCCGTACACCGAGCAATACATGCTCTCGATCGAGCGCCAGTTCGGCGACAACACTCTGCTGAGCGCCAGTTACGTAGGGAATCAGTCGCACCGTCTTCTCGTGCTGGAGGAGTCGAACCCCGGCAATCCCGCGCTGTGCCTGAGTTTGAGCCAGACCGCCGAAGTGGCCCCAGGATCGGCAACCTGCGGTCCATTTCGTGAGAGCAACACTTTCACCACAGCATCTGGACAAACTGTTTACGGCACCCGCGAACCGCTGGGCTCGAAGTTCGGCAGTGACACCAACCAACGCACGATCGGAAATTCCGGCTACAACGCCCTCGAACTGAGCCTGCGCCATACCAGCAAACGATTGCAGTTATTCGCCAGCTACACCTTCAGCAAATCGATCGATCAGTCGTCGAACGTCGGCGAGGAAGTCAATCCCATCAACCCAGCCCTCAGCCGCGCTTTGTCGGCTTTCGATGTCACCCATAACTTTGTTGTGAGTTATGCGTGGGAACTGCCGGTCGATCGCTTGCTGGCCGCTTCTGACCGATGGACCAAAGGCTGGACGCTTTCCGGCATCACCCACTTCAGCAGTGGTTTCCCAGTCACGCTGCTCAACTACGGTGACAATTCCTTGCTGGGTGCCGAGCCTAACGGCATCAACAACTATGGTGTGGACGAGCCGCAATTCACGCCCGGACCGCTCGACCTGAATTCCAATCCGCGCAACGGAAAATCCTATTTCAACACTTCGCTTTTCAGCCCGCAGCCCTTGGGCACGCCGGGAAATGCGCGGCGCCGCTTCTTTTACGGTCCGGGACTCGACAACTACGACATAGCGCTCATGAAATCTGTGCCGCTGACCGAATCCAAGTCGCTGCAATTCCGCATGGAGGGCTTTAACGTTTTCAATCATGCGCAGTTCTTCGGGCCGGCCGCGGTCAACGGCAATATGAATAGCTCTACCTTCGGCCAGGTCGTTGGCGCCGGCTCTCCCCGGTTGCTGCAGGCGGCTGTCAAGCTGATTTTCTAGAGACGGCGCCGCCGTTGCTGGGTGGACCTGTTCTTGCGACTTTCCCATCTCCCCAGGCATCCAATAGCGGTGTTACGATAGGTAGTTGGGTTTTCTTACGGGAAGCACTTATACCGAGCGCCCGGCAGCGCGGCCTCAATTTGCAGCCCCGCCAACAACCGCGACGTTCACGACTTTCAAAATCAGGAGAAACAAAATGGCAGGTAACGGAATCGTCGAAGTGACCGATGCGAACTTCGACCAGGATGTTTTGAAATCGGACAAGCCCGTGCTGGTGGACTTCTGGGCAACCTGGTGCGGCCCCTGCCGCGCCATCGCCCCCATCGTCGAGGAACTGGCCACCGAGTACCAGGGCAAGATCAAAATCGGCAAGATGGATGTCGACTCCAACAGCGCCACACCCATGCGCTACAAAGTCACCGGCATCCCCACACTGTTAGTGTTCAAGGGAGGCCAGGTGGTCGAACAGATCGTCGGCTACAAACCGAAGGACACCATCGCGCAGGCCCTGAACCGGCACCTGGGCTGAGTCTCGGCTCAGATTCTGATAGGAAAGCAACGCCCGGGACACAGGTCTCGGGCGATACTTATTTAGCCCAGTAAAGCGCGCGACAAACCCCAGATTACGACGGAATATGACCGACTATGCCCTCTATCTCGACGCCAGCGGCCACCCCGACGATCAGCCGTACATCGTCGTGGCTGGATTCATCGCTACTGAGGAGCAGTGGCTCACGTTTGAGAGGGAATGGGAGGATGCGCTCAGAGAACACGGCCTTGCGAGCATTTTCCATATGGTCGACTTCGAGGCCGCCAAACACGCCAATCGCGGGGATATTTTGGAGCACTTAACCGAAATCATCAATCGTCGCACTCTCGCTCACTTCTCCGGCTTCGTCGATCTTAATGACTATCGGAAAGTAAACGCGATCTATTCGATGGAAGAAGTTGTTGGCACTCCTTACGCCATTGCCGCGCGAGGAATGGCGACGTTCGTAAACAGATGGAAACGGGAAAATCTTAGCGATGAAGACGACCTGCGCACATTTGTGGAACAGGGAACCAAGCACCAAGGAGACATGGATGAGGCGTTTCGTCGAGACGCTCTCTCGCTACCGGTAACGGTTCCGAAATCCAACCCTCGCGTACAGCCCGGAGACCTTCTTGCGTGGGAAATCTTCCATTTCCTTAAGAATGGGACTGAGCGCAGAAGTCTCGTAAACCTGATGAAAGACCGCACGTTCTACGAGGGCATCATGCGAGAGAAGAATCTAATCGAGACATGTAAGGCAGCGGGGGCACCTTTACGAGGCGACGTGCCGCCTAACGTGGAATTCGTGTACCACTCTTCGCCCAAGAGACCACGCAAAAGGACGATTAGCTAACGCTCGAATGAATCTTCAGATCTTTTTGACCTAAGAAGCTCGGAAGGCCGAACCGCTAATACTTCCGCAGCACCCCAATCACCCTACCCTGCACATCCACGGACGCGGCCGGCACAATGATCGGCTTCATCGTCACATTCGAGGGCTGCAACCGGATATTCTCGCCCTCGCGGTAAAAGCGCTTCAGCGTGGCGTCGCTCTGATCCACGAGTGCGACCACGATGTCTCCGTTGTGCGCGGTACGGGCTTTTTCCACTAGCACATAGTCGCCGTTGAGGATGGCCTCATCCTGCATCGAGTCGCCGCGCACTTCGAGCACAAATACTTCTTTCGAGCGCACAAAATCGGCCAGCGAAATGGTCTCGTTATTCTGCACCGCTTCGATGGGCTGCCCGGCCGCGATGCGCCCCAGCAGCGGCAGCACCAGGCCCGTGTTCACGCTCATGGCCTGCTTCAGTCTTCCCTTGGGCGGCAGCAGATCGATCGAGCGGCTGCGGTTGTAGTCACGCGTCAGCAGTCCCTTTTTCTCCAGATTGGTGACGTGCTTGTGCACGGTCGCGAGGGAAGTGAGTTCAAGACCCTTGCCAATCTCCTCAAACGACGGAGAATATCCGTGCTCCGCCACGAACCGCGAAATAAAGTCATACACTTCCCGTTGCCTGCGTGTAATGGCCATGTCGCCATTATTGGCGAACATAAGGCGAAAAAGCAAGCGATTTTTGGATCTCGATGCGCGTTTGGGCAGGGGCTTAAGTGGTCACGCGCAGGCAAGGCTGAAACTTTTCCGCCCCT
>JBELAE010000016.1:0-26335 GCA_049509155.1 Candidatus Sulfotelmatobacter sp. | reverse complement strand
AGGACTTCTTCGCGGGCGTGAAGGTCGCGAATCTGTTCCCACGGGACTTGTCCCGCGAAGGAGACGTTGCCGGTGGCGACCACGTGACTGAGGACTTCGATGCCCAGTTCGCGAAGGAAGAGTTTGGCGATCGCGCCGATGGCCACGCGGGCCGCCGATTCGCGGGCGGAGGCGCGTTCTAGTACGTAGCGGGCTTCCGGGAAGTTATATTTCAGGGCTCCGGCGAGGTCGGCGTGGCCGGGCCGGGGCGAGGCTACGCGTTTGTGTTTCGCGGGATCGCCTTCGCCGACGGGCAAAGATTCCTGCCAGTTCTTCCAGTCGCGATTTTCGAGTTGGACGGAGATGGGCGAGCCGATGGTCAAGCCTTGACGCACGCCGGAAAGAATGTGGGCGGTATCGCGCTCGATCTTCATGCGGCCGCCGCGGCCGTAGCCCTGCTGGCGACGCCAGAGTTCGCGGTCGAGGAAGGTCTGGTCGATTTTCATTCCGGCGGGCAGGCCGGAAAGGAAAGCTACCAGAGCTTCGCCATGGGACTCTCCGGCAGTGAAATAGCGCAGCATAAACGGTCGATTGTAACTGATGGGAGGTGGAATCGGGGCTCCAGAGCGGGAAGCCAAGGGGCGTATTGCAGTGAAAAGGCATGGGAAACTGGATATAAACCGGGCAAAAGCCGGCGTCAGAGGGTACAATTGAGGCAACGGGTTACCCGTCTGGGTTCGAACCGAACCGCCGCAAAGCGAACTTCTCTGGCCACCATTTAAGGAGTTGCCCTGTGTGTCCTCAGGAGCAGATCGAACGCGAGGAAATTTTCGGCAATCAGGAAATTGGTTGCCTGGTGGCGCACGACCATGTCCTGTTGCGCCAGGGACTACGGCGTTTGCTGGAGGACGAGCCCGACATGAAAGTGCTGGCGGAGGCGGGGAACGCCGCCGAAGCGCTGCGGAAAGCATTCGAGCATCGGCCGGAAATTGTGATTGCCGATGCGCGCCTGTTCCAGTGCGCGGCCGATCAGGCGGAACGTTTGCTCCTGCGGGAGTCCCCTTATAGCAAGGTGCTGTTTCTGACCACAAATGAAGATGACGAAGTGCCGCGGGACGAGCCCGCCGACGCGATCCGTTGCGTCGTGCGGCAGACTTCCGCGGAAGAGTTAGTGGAGATGGTGAGGCGAACGCACGCCGCACAGAAGAAGATGGCGGTGCGGGACGCGACCGAAGGACACCGCGGGGAATGGGGCTCCGATGGTCTGGTTCCCCGCAAGCGGGTTTTGACGGCGCGCGAACAAGAGGTGTTGAAGCTGCTGGCTGAGGGCAGGACGGTGCGGTCCGCAGCCGGCGTTTTGGGACTCAGCGCTAAGACGGTGGACGCGCACAAGTTCAATCTGATGCGGAAGCTGGGGATTCATAATAAGGCGGAGCTGGTGATGTGGGCGATTCAGAAGAGAGTGGTGAAGTTGCCGGCGAATTTCTAGGGATCTGTTCCCCTTTTGATCGAAAACTTGCCGTCTCTGCCGAAGAGTTTCTTCCGCCCCCTTCGGGGCTTATTAATTTTAGCCGCTCTCTCCTACGGCTTGCGCCCCTTTGACAGGCTCAGGGCAGGCTGTGGGCTGCATTCTTTCGCCGCTTCGCGGCTGCTGCATCGCAGATCCTGTTTCATTCTTGAAACACAAAGCCCACATTAGTCGTGAACCGCTGCTTCGGCGAGTTCTGCGAGACTCGTGACCGTTAGGTCGGGGCTGGCATCGGCGGCTTTGACTGCGCCGACGCCAGGGCGCGCCGAGGGACGATTCACCCATACTGTCGCGAGGCCTAGCGCCTGGGCGGGGATTACGTCGTGGTAGATGCTTTGGCCGACGTGCAGTACGCGATGGGCGGGAGCGTGGATGCGACTCAGGGCTAACTCGAAGAGCTTCAAGGATGGTTTATAGGCCTGGGCTTGCTGCGCGGTGATGACTTCGTCGAAGTCAACTTCAAGCTGCGGACGAGTGAGGGCGAAGAGATCGTCGTCCACGTTGGAGAGGATCGCCATGCGAAAACGGGTCTTGAGCTGGCGAAGAGCCGCGACGGTGTCGGGCCAGGGCTTCCAGGTTGGGAGAGAGTCGGGCAGTGAGCGCGCTTCTGCTGCGGTGGGAGTGAATCGAAGCTCGTCGCCAAACTGATGGACGACCGACTCCAGAACTTCGCGATAGGGACGGAATTTGCCCTGTTCGGAACGCTGCTCGAAATCTCCGTAGCGTTTGAGCAGAGTGGCGTCGTCCATATTTTTTCCGTGGGCGGAGAGAATGCGATGCAGTGCCGGGAGAATTCCGGCTTCCCAGTTGATCAGCGTGCCGTAGCAATCAAAGGTGAGAACTTCGTAGCGAGAGAAGTCGAGCATGGTTTGCGGGGTCCGTTCAGGCACTAGGGGTATCGAATTGCCAGCGGGTGGCGTTGTTGGGAAAATCTTTTTCGGTCCAGGCTAATACTACACGGGGGCGAACGGAGTAGAGCACGACGTCGGGCGTGGTCATCAGGGGCATCTTGTACTTGGCGCGAGAGGCGGCGTCTACTTTCTTCAACGTCGCTTTGTCGGTGAGGGCTACTTCGGCTGCGGTACCTTCGAGGATGACCACATCATCGCCGGAGTCGAGATGGATGGAGATGGCTGGGTTGTGAGCCAGATTGCGGGCCTTGCGGGACAAGCGGCCGGTGCCGAAGTAGAGAGCGCCGTCAATCCAGAAACCCCAGACGGGAATGGAGTGCGGGCGGCCGTCGGGGCGGGTGGTGCAGATCCAATAGTTGCGGGACTTGGTGAGGCGATCTTCGGCGTGGGTGAAGGGCAGGTAGTGTTCCCGGGGTTTCAGTCCGTAATCGGCCGGCACGTGGGGCAAGCCGACGCTGCAGTTAGCGGGCTGGGCGATCTTCTTCGTGGCGGGTTTGTGCGGGGATCTCTTGGGAGCTTTCGTTTTCGACATTGCGTGAACCTTGGAGAGTCAAAGTCCCCACCCTTCGACAAGCTCAGGGCAGGCTTTCTCGCAAAGGACGCGAGAAATGGGGCACCCTTTTCGGATGCGGTTGATTACTTTAACGCCGCGGGGCGAGGCCGGGCAAGGTGGGAGTTTGATCGTGGGATTCGTCGAGTTCGGAGTCGAGGGCTGCTGCGGGATCTTCTGACGGCGCAGGTTTTTTCGGGGCTAGGAACTTTTCGGTGTTCAGGAGCGGGCGGGCGAGTGAGGAGTTGTAGCTGGTCCAGGGGCTTTCGATGGCGGCTTCGCGCTCGAACTGGGCGCGCATGGCTTCCATTTTGGAGTCGAGGTCGTCGAGGTAGTGGAGCATCAAGGCTTCGGGAAACATTGGCAGTTTGGGCGAGCCGAAGTCGTACTGGCCGTGATGGCTGATGATAAGGTGCTCGATCATGGTTTTGAGTTCGTCGGGAAAGTCGGGCTGCAGGGCGAGCTTGGCCTGCAACATTTCGAGTTCGATGATCATGTGGCCGAGCAACTGGCCCTTAGTTGTATAGGAAAAAGACCGGTTGTAGGTGAGTTCGTGAATCTTGCCGATGTCGTGCAGAAACGCGCCAGTGAGCAGGAGATCGCGATTGATTTGCGGATAATTCTGGCACATCAGATCGCAGGAACGGAACAGAGAGACGACGTGATCGAGCAGTCCGCCGATGTAGGCGTGATGCAGGGTTTTGGCGGCAGGGGCGTTGCGATAGGCGGGGGCGATTTCTGGATCGGCCATGAAGGCTTGCACCAGCGCCTTGAGATGTGGATTCTGAAACGACGCGACAAAATTGGTTAGAGTCCGCCAGAGCTCGTCGACGTCTTTCGTGGTCTTGGGAAGATAATCGGCGAAATCGACTTCCGATTCGCCCAGCTTGCGCAGCTTGTGGATGGTGAGCTGAAAGCGGTTTTTGTATTTGTTGATGAGGCCCTTGATCTTGAGGAAGTCATCCTGCTCGAAGGCGTCGAGAACTTCTTCGACGTTGTCCCACATTTTGGCTTCGAGCTGGCCGCTGCGGTCGCCGAGAGTGAGCGCCAGGTAAGGCTCGCCAGTCTTCTTGGGCTTGATCTGCTTGCCGACGACTACAAAGTTCGAGGTGATGACTTTGTTTTCGTGGCGCGCGCAATCGCCAATGTAAAAATCTTTCATGTTGTCTGGCGTGCTTTCTGGATTCGGGCTGTCTGAGTATAAAGCACGCAGGTGCCTGCACGATCAAAGCAGCGAATGGTTGAAAGATCAGGGATCAGAGGAAGCCGAGCTTCTTATGCTTCTTCCTGAGCTTCTTGGCGTCGGATTCCTTGTCGGCAACGGTTTCAATGGGCTGGGTCTGGTTGGCGCTCATGCCGGTGTCGACGTAGCCAGTGGCATATTTGATGTAGGCGTCTTCACGCAGCTTGGTGAGGTAGGCGCGGAGAGCGGGCTGCAATTTCTGGTAATAGAGCTGATCCTGAATTCTGGGAAGGACATCTTTCAAAGGAGGAATGCCGGCCATCTGGTGGTCATCGACTTTCAGGATCACGTAGCCCTGCTTGGTGCGAATCACGTCGGTGAGTTCACCGGACTTCATGGCAAACGTTCTGTCCTCGAGTTCCTTGGCCAGCTGGCCGCGCTTGAACATGCCGAGCGCACCACCGTCGGCGGCGGAGGGGCCGTCAGAGTTTTTCTTGGCGATGTCTTCGAAGCTGGCGCCGTCGTGAATTTGTTTGAGGAGATCTTTGGCTTTGGCCTCGGCGGCGCTGAGGGCGGCGGCCTGGGCGGCTTGAGCAGCGGCGTCATCGGCAGCGGGCGGAGCGGCTGAACCAGCGGGTGCGGCGGGGTCGGTTGCCGCAGGCGCAGCAGCAGGGGTGGGAGCTGGCGGAGTTGTGGCTTTGGGTGCTACGAGAATCTCGCTGAGGCGGATGAACTCCGGCTGTTCCATCTCGCTTTTGTGCTCGTCGTAGAACTTCTGCTCTTCCTCTTTGCTGACCGCCAGATGGGAGCTGACTTCTTCGCCAATTACTTTGCGGGTAATGATCTGGTTGCGCTGGGCCTGCTTGAAGTCTTCCCACGAGACGCCCTGTTTCGTCGCCTCTTTTTCGAGATCTTCGAGGGTATCGAGCTTCATTTCCTTGCGCATCTGGTCGAGTTGCTTGATCAGCTCGGTGTCGCCGGTAATATCGAGGTCTTTACCTTTGTCGAGTAAGAGCTGCTGGTCGATGAGGTCGCGAAGAACGTCTTTTTCACGCTCGGCGTAAGCTTTGTCGGGATCCTTGGAATCCTGCTGCTTGACTTCGTCGCGGAGTTGGTCTTTGCTGCGCTCGTACTCCGAACGGGTGATGATCTGGTTGTTGACGCGGGTGATGATCTCCTCGACCACCTGGCCGGAGGGTTGAGGGGCGGCAGGCGCGGCTGCAGGTTGCGTGGCAGCGGTTGGTCCTGCAGGCTGACCGGCGGGTAGCGCTGAGGACGGCGCGGCAGATTGGGTTGCGGGCCGCGCGGCTTGTCCGGCTGCGATGGAGGGCAGAGATGCGAAACCGATCAGAACGAAACCAGTAAGAATCAAGCAAAGCTTATTCATAGGATGTATTGGGCCACCATGCTTCCTGAGTCCTTGCTTCCTGGTCCTGCGAGCAAAGGTGGGCTTCAGCCGATGGAATATTTTACTCCTTCGGATGGGAACCTGCGCGGGCTTACCCCAGGGCTCGGCGCTCCCGATTGTAATGGAGCAGCTTGGTCTTGACGCCAGTGACGCTCAGCGCGAGATCCCTCGCTTCGCCTAAAGAACGGCTCTGCTCGGGATGACGCCCACGATGATGTTGCTTTTTAGGCCCCAAACCGCACCGCCTATTGATTGGACGCCTTGGCAAGCAGGAAAGTTGGCTGATGGCAGCTCAGGAGGAGCGTACCAGGGCCAGGGCCGTACGGTCGTCGCAGCGGGGCACCCCGCTGCCGAAGGCATCGGCTGCATTCAGGACGGAGGTGCACAGTGCGCCGGCGCCGCTGGCCGGAGCGGCCTGGAAAAGCTGTTTGACGCGGTCGAGACCGAATTCCTCTTCCCCCGAGGATTTTTCGTGGCGGCCCTGGCAGGTCACGACTCCGCGAGAAACCAGAAGTAGAGCGGCGTTTTTCTCCAGGCCTATGGTCGGAGCGTCGCAAGTGGCGTGGGAAAAGAGTCCCAGAGGCAAGCCGGTCGAAGCCAGCTCGGCGACGCCGGTGCTGTCGCGGACCAGGCCAGGCGTGTGTCCGGCGTTGGTGTAGCAAAGCGTGCCGAACTTCTCGTGATAGCAGGCAATGAAAGCTGGGCAGGGATGGACATTTTTGGACGTGTCGATGAGGCCGCGATTGATGCGAAGACTGAGTTCCGTCATGGCATCGGATTCGTTGATGTCGAGGCGCGAGAAAAGCTCGGTTCCGACGTTGCGAAAGATTTGCTGCGCGACAGCGAGGATGGTGCGGTTGTCGTCGCGGCGGCCGGCAACATCGAGCAGACCAAACAGAATGCGTTCCGGGCCGACGCGGAGGGAATCGTAAAAATCACCGGCCACGCGTTGGCCCACGAACACGGCCGCGATGTCAGCCCCCTCGATGGTGGGAAATACGGTTGGGACGGGCTCGGTGGTGGGTGCGGGGTCGGCGGAATTAGAGTGAAAGAGAGGCATGGAAGGCAGGCCCAAAGGCGAAGCTAGCACAGGAATGGATCGCGGGCAAACGGGGTGGGAGAAACGCGAGGCGCTGTCCCCACATTTAAGATTGAGAACGACACAAGCTACTCGCCGTACTTGTCAGCGAGATAGCGGGTCAGGTCGGACTCGAACTGGCCGTAGTCGGAGTGAATGGTCGCGCGCAGGGCGGCTTCGGTGGAACTGCCCTGGCTGAGCAGTTGCAGGATGCGCTGAATATCGCTCATGCCGTAGGTATCGTTGATGTAAGACACGGCGGCCAGCGATTCGGCATAGGCGACGTAGGCCTGAGGGCCGGAAAAGTTCTGGAAGCTGCCTTCCAAGGCATTGAGGGGAATATTCTGCTGCGCTTTGAAAAGCAGAGAGAGCTGGTGCCCTTCGCTGCCGAGGCTTTTGGGTTCGAGGAACTGGGCAATGCCCTCGTGTAGCCAGGGCGGGCAGCGGCCGCCGGAAAGCTGAGTAATAAAAGAATGGGCGAGTTCATGCTTCAGAACGTGCGCCAGTTCCGGCGTCATGGAACTCAGGCCGCTGATCGGGATGCGCAGCTTGCCGTCGTTGATTGCACCCGACCAGGTGGGAGCGTGGGTGACATCGAAAAAGGCTTGCTCGGTGTAGAGAGTGACGAGAATGTTGTCGCGGGGCGGGTTGCCGAGATCGCGAACCAGGTCGTCATAGTCGGTTTCTAGCGCGGTGAGGATCTGTCCGCGAAGGGCCTCGGAAGTCTGTTTGCCCTCATAATGTAGAACGAAATGACTGCTCTCGCCCTGAGCGAAATCAGACTCGACGGTCTGTTCGCGCTGGGCTTTCGCCAGGAACTGCTGAACGGCAGGATCGGGGCGTAACTCGAGAGAACGTTTCCAGCTGGCGACAGCATCCTTGGTGTGATCCGATGCGAACTGGGCGTAGCCGAGCATGGTATAGGCGTCGGGCGAACTGGGCGCAGATTTTACGGCGCGCTCGGCATAGGGCAGAGCCTGAGCCGCGTTCCCGGTGCGCACCAGCAATGCGGAGTAATAGATCAGGATGGTGGAGTTATCCGGCTGAAAACGGAGGGCGCTCTCGAAATACTGGTGGGCCTGGGCAATGTTGCCGTGCTCGAACTCGAACTTCCCGGCGATAAAATCTGCGGTCGCGCTTAGCTCGGGGTTGCCCTTGGCTTCTAGGCCGGCCAGAACCTCGGGGTTAACTTTGCCTTCTTTGACGATCTTGGTGACCAGATCGCCCTCATTGGCAAGGCTGTCGGCGGGAGTGAAGGCGGGAAGATCGCCAACCTTCGCCGATCCCGATGCACTATGGGCAGGCATGCCCCCGGCATCGACGTGATCCACGGAAGACTTAGGAATGGCGTACGAATCGTCGCCGATGTCGTATTCGTAGTGATTGCCGTTCTCGCGGACGGTATCGGCCACGATGGTGCGGCCGTTTTTCAGGTGGATGGTGTCCGCCGCTGCGCCGGTGATGGCGAGCGACCACGACAGGGCGAGCTGGCCTATAAATCGGCCAATCATAAATTGGCCTATAAAGATGACACGAAGACGCATTCAGGCGCATTCTAGCAACTGAGGACACTCTCACCCACGTGACGAAGGTACTACTGAACATGCTGATACTGAGGAAGAGGCGTGGCTGGCAGATCGCGGCTGCGATCTGGCTGGCGCTGGCTGCGTGGCCGGCAGGGGCAGTGGCAGTGCACGCGGCGGCTGGCAGCCCTCCGGAAAAGCCCGCCGAAGGGCTCTATCTGCAACTGCGGCAAGTGGGCCTCGATCCAGCGCGGGTATTTCGAGTGAGGGGCGCGACCCTGGACCGGTCTGCGGTCCACATTACTTTGGAGGATGGCACTATCGCTTTCACTCAGGACGTGATGGGCCGGATCACGGGAGCATTTTTTGAAGGCGACGGCGAGGTGCTGGTGACGCCTCCGAGCACCGTCGAACGGGAATCGATGAGCCTGTTCACGGGAATGGCAATTCTGGAAGAACACTTTGCCACCGCTTATTTTCGCTTCAACTACGATGTCGCGGCCGATTTGCGGCCCGACTTGCGCGCAGCCGATGACCCGCAGGAGTTTGTCGGACAATTTGTTCAACGCTGGGGAGCTACCGCGCAGAATCTGGCGAACGCCGACGCCATGCGATTGCTGTTGACCTTCAGCCGGATGCTTCCGGTGACTGGAGCGACTTTACCGAAACCAGCGGATTCAGCCGAGGCAGAAGCGGACGATCGGTTCCTGCATGCGCGTTTGCAAGGAACCAAGTTGGGAGTGTTCGACATCTACTACGATTCGGAAGCGGTGGAGCAGGTTCAGGTGGGGCAGGCGAAAACGGCCGATGGCGATCAGTATTACGACGTCTGGACCTCATTTTCGCCGTTCGATCTTGCACGAAGTGGGGTTGCACGGCCTGGAACTCCGCCGAGGAAGCGTGGCGAAGCGTCGCCGCCGGAGAACGAGCGAACTCATGGGAACCGGGTTGAAGTTCGCCGCTACGCCATCGCGACCGAAATACGGCCGCCTGAAATTCATGCGCGGGCCCGCTTGCAATGTGACGTGAAGGAAGGCGGGGCGCGCGCGCTGTTGTTTGAGTTGTCGCGATACCTGCAGATTGAAAGCGTCAAGCTGGACGGCCAGCCGGTGGAGTTCATTCACAATCCCGCGGTGGAAGGGACACAACTCTCGCGCCGGGGGGATGATCTGGTGGCGGTGATCCTGCCCGAACTCGCACGGGCTGGACAGAAACTGGACCTGGAATTTGTTTATGGTGGCGAAGTTCTGGCGGAGGTGGGCGACGGGTTGCTCTATGTGGGAGCGCGCGGCACCTGGTATCCAAATCGCGGGATGGCGATGGCGGACTTCGATCTGCAATTCGACTACCCGCAGGGCTGGACACTGGTGGCGACAGGAAAACTGACGCCGGTATCGGCTGCAACGTTACCGTCTTCCTCGGTGTCGCCTGCGCCGGTGCCGCCTTCAACGACTGCACCGAAGGCGAGTGGTCAGCAGACATCCCGCTGGGTGTCAGAAAGGCCGATTCCTCTGGCGGGATTCAACCTGGGCAAGTACAAGGTCGCGACCACGCAGGCGGGGGATATTGCGGTAGAGACCTATGCTACGACCGGGATGGAGCGGAATTTCCCGGATCCTGAGGTTCGAGTGGTTGAGACTCCCCCGGGAGCGACTTCCGGGCGACACGAACTGATCGTGCCCAGCCGGCCTTCACCGGCGCAGAACGAACTAACCGTGGGAGCGACGGCGGCACGGGCCATCCAGTATTACGCCGAGCGCTTTGGCCCCTATCCATATAGTCATCTGGCGCTAACCCAAATGCCGGGGCGGGATAGCCAAGGCTGGCCCGGCCTGGTGTTTCTCTCGTCGTATGCATTTCTCGACCAGCAGCAGCGCGAGCAGCTGCATTACGAGCCGTACAAGATCCTGCTGCAGCAGTCGATTCCGGCGCACGAGACGGCGCATCAATGGTGGGGCGATCTCATCAGCTGGAGCAGTTACCGCGATCAGTGGTTTTCCGAGGGACTGGCGAATTACTGCGCCCTGATGATGCTGCAAGAAAAGAATCCCGTGGGCTTTCGGCAGATTATGGAGGTCTATCGCCGGGATTTGGTCAAGAAAAATAAAGATGGAATGTCGGCGAGGGACGCGGGGCCGGTGACTCTGGGTCCGCGGCTGCAGTCGTCGCGGTTTCCGGAAGGGTACGAAGCGATTCTCTATGGGCGGGGAACGTGGCTGTTCCACATGCTGCGGACCATGTTGAGAGACGCTGCCTTGCAGGAAGGCGGTCGCAACGGGCCGGTCAGCAGCGCCGATGAGCCGTTCGTGCGGGCGCTGCGCAAAGTCCGGCAACGGTATGAGGGCAAAGCGATCAGCACGCGCGAACTGCTCGACGTTTTCGCGGAGAACCTTCCGCCCGCGCTGCGTTACGAAGGCAAGAGTTCGCTGGACTGGTTCCTGGAGGGGTGGATCAACGGCACGGCTCTGCCCAAGCTGGAACTTAAGGCGGTGAGATTCACTGCGAAGGGCGCGGGCGTGGTCGCGAGTGGAACGATTGTGCAGACCGACGCGCCGCATGATCTGGTGACGTCGGTTCCTGTGTATGCGGTGGTGACGGGGAAGTCGGCGGGGAAGCAGCTCGTGCTGCTGGGGCGGGTATTCGCCGACGGGGAGGAATCTTCGTTCCACTTGCCGGCTCCCGCCGGAACCAGCAAGATCGTGCTCGATCCTAATGAGACGATTCTGACCACCCCGAAGTAAGAGGACTGTTTCGGCGTGGCTGCCCCAGGTTTGCCGGACTGAATTGGTCATTCTTTCCGCTGGCGATTCCCGAAAAGGGAAATCGGGGAATCTCTCTCGCGATCGTTTCTAAGGCTCTGCTCACCTAAGGGCTGCATTCTGTTTAGCTTCGGGCCGCGATTAGGTGGCTTATGACGATGGCAGCCTATCTGCTTACAGCATGGATGCGTGCGGCTGCGAACGGCAGCTCGAGGGCGAATACCGCAATCGTCGAGGAGATTTTCAATGGCGGCCGAGGCTAGATTGTTTCAGACCGAGTCAGCGCAGACCAGCTCAGCTCAGACCATGTTTGTTCAGACCACCGAGACAGGAGAAGTTGTCGGCGAGCGGTGTCGTGGGGCAGAGGCGGAAGCGGGAGCGGAAACGATTCTGCTCGTAGAAGACGAGGCCTTTGTGCGGAAAGTGACGTGTGAGGTTCTGCGATCTGCCGGTTACGGTGTTCTGACCGCAGAGAATGCGGCGGAAGCGGTCGGCGTGTACGAGGGGCGGCGCGGCGAGGTGGAACTTTTGCTGACGGATGTTGTTCTGCCGGGGGAGACAGGACGCGCGCTGGCGAGAAGACTTCGGCGGGAGAATCCGGAGCTTAAAGTTTTATTGGTTACCGGATACGGGGAGCAGATGGGACTGCTCGAGGCAAAACAGGAATTGAAGCATGAGCCGAGGCGCGAGGAATGTTTGGCGAAGCCGTTTTCCTCGGAGGTACTGCTGCGGAGAATAAAGCAACTGCTGGAGAGCGTCGAACCAATGATTGTCGAACCAAAGATTGTCGAACCAATAATTTAGGGACAGATCTGTGATCTCGACGAACCGATCTCGACAAACCGATCTCGACAAGCCCAAAATCAGAACGCAGCGGCACAATTTGAAGTTACGCGCCTAGCAGTCTGCTGAAAAACTGGGTTTAGTGGCCTCCGGGGCTAAAGCCCTCGCTAATAAGAGAGGCCTTATCGCAGCGCTGGAAGCGCTGCGCCACCCAAAATCGAGTTTTTCAGCAAACTGTCAGGGATTCATCGAGTCATCCCGCGCGAGCGCGCCCAGCGCTCCTGCGGGACCTTACGAAGCCTGGATCTCGGCTGTACGGATGCAGGAGCGCCCGCACTACATGAAGCGCACGCAGTCCCGTCTACGGCATCGACTGCGTCGGCTGTCGTAAGGTCCCTCACCCGGCTATCGCCGCGCTCAGGATGACATCATCGGGCTAAGCAATTTTGAAATTGCCCACTATCGATCAGGACGGGGAAGCTCCCCGGGCACGCCGATGATAGTGCGCAGCTTCCAGAATCTGGTCTGGTACCTGGGAGAGCGGGACCACGCGGGTGAGGATGCCGAGTTCGGCGCAGGCGCGGGGCATGCCGTAAACGGTGCAGGTCGCTTCGTCCTGGCCGATGGTGAGGCCACCGAGGCGATGAATGGACTCCATTCCCGCCAGGCCATCGGAGCCCATTCCAGTCATGATGATTCCGAGGGCATGTTCTTTGAAGGCTGCGGCGACCGAGTTCATCAGCACATCGACTGACGGAATGTGCAGGTAATGGTCTGGCTGAGGGTCGAGGCAGATGACGGTTCGCGTAGCCGACACTCGATTCACAGTCATGTGCTTACCGGAAGGAGCAAAATAAACCACGCCCGGCTGAATGCTTTCACCATGGGTGGCTTCGCGCACGGCGACGGCGCACAAGGTGTTCAGCCGCTGGGTGAAAGGCTCGGTAAAGCCCGGCGGCATGTGCTGCACGATCAGGATGGGCACGGAAAGGTCGTGAGGAAAAAGAGGCAGGATTTCCTGAAGAGCTTTTGGGCCGCCCGTGGAAATTCCCAGAGCAACAATCGCCGCGGTCGAAGCGAAAGGCCTATCGGAAGTCTCTACTGAAGAGGACTGAGGAGGCTTTTTGTCGAATACGCTCGCGGGAAGCGACACCCGGGATTGCGCGGCGGCGCGGATCTTGGCTGCGAGGTCTGTCTGTATGTGGTGAATGTCGAGTGAGGTGGGCGAGAGCTGTTTGGGGACGTAGTCGAAAGCCCCGGCGGCGAGCGCGTTAAACGTGTTTTCCGTATCTCGCTCAGTTACCGAACTTACCATGATGACGGGGCGGGGGAAGCGCTGCATGATGTGACGCAGAGTCTGCAGCCCATTGAGGCCGGGCATCTCGACGTCGAGAGTGACGACATCAGGGTTAAGAGAAGCGATTTTGTCGAGCGCCTCCGATCCGTTACAAGCGGTAGCTGCGACCTCGAGGCCGGACTCGGAAGAAATCATGCGCGACAGCGCGGTCCGCATGAAAGCGCTGTCGTCGACGACAAGCACGCGGATGGGCGGGCGGGTTGTGGCGTCGAGGGTCATGTTTTGAGGATCATGTTTGGCGAATCATGTTTGGCGAATCATGTTTTGACGAATCATTTGCGATAAATTGCGCGGACCAGCGCGTGCACCTCGTCCATATAGGAATCCATTTCAAAGGTGAGGCGGGCCCAGTCCAAGTCCTTGAGGCCCCGGCACTGCCGCGACAGGACGGCGAAACCAGTCTGTTCGAACAGGTTGACCTGGCGGTTTTCGATGTAGCCGTAGTTCAGTCCACTCATGCGGCAAAGCAGATCGCTCAGTTCGACCAGCGCCACTAGTCCGGCATGGTCTTGCGATTCCTGGAGGCTGTGGTGCAGCGAGACGACCTCCTTGAGGTCATTGGAAAGTTCCCACTTATTGGCCAGTAAACGGCCGCTGTCGCAGTGCGTAAATCCCATGACGGTTTGTTCCGCTTCGTGGAGGGGGATTCCGTGGGCCCGCGCGAACTCGTAGGCTTCGCCGAATTCTTTGGGCAGAATCCAGAGGTTGACGATGATGCCCAGGTCGTGCAGCAGGCCGGCGAGATAGGCCTTGCTGGGATCGGGATAGGAAATCTGGCGGGCGAAACGGCGGCAGACGAGGGCGCATCCCAGCGAGTGCTCCCAGAATACGACGGGATCGACGGCGCCGCCGTCCTTGGGCATCATATTGAGCACGCCGCAAGACATGGCGATGTCGCTGACCCGGTGAAATCCGAGACCAACGATGGCGCCGCGCAGCGAATCGATTTTCTGCCAGCGTCCGAACAGAGGGCTGTTCGCCATTTGCAGACACTGGGCGGCCAGAGACTTATCCTGCGCGATCATGTCGGTGACCTTTTGCACGTCGAGCTGCTCGACCGGCTGTTGCAGGTAGCTCAACAGGGGCGCCAGCACTGCGGGGATGGTGGGAATGTGCTGGAGTCCTTCCATCCGGCTGAGCAAGGTTGCTTTGGTCGCTGCCGTCGTCATATGCGCCTACTTTCCCGCCTGTGTGCGTTCGCCTTTGATGTACGCGGTGGCTCCCGGCAGGTGGACCAGCCGGAATTCGTCCGATACTCCGTAGAGCGACTCGGAATGCCCCAGGAAGAGATATCCGTGGGGTAGAAGGTTGTTGTAGAAGTGCTGAATGACCCGCCGCTTGGAAATCAGGTCGAAATAGATGAGCACGTTGCAACAGAAAATCACGTCCATGCTTTTCATGAAGGTCATGCGAGCGTCATCGGAAAGATTCAGGCGGCTGAAGGTGATCCGGCTGCGAACTGCAGGCTGGACCTGCAACTGGTCCCCCGCCACGGTGAAATATCTCTGTCGGTAATGGGGAGTCAGATTGCGGGTGCTATAGGTGCCATAGATTGCATTGGTGGCATGCGCGAGGGAACGCTCATTGAGGTCGGTGGCAAGAATCTCGACCGTCCAGTCCTTGAGCCGGCCCTGCGCTTCCTCGAGCAGCAGCATGCTGAGGGTGTAGGGCTCTTCGCCAGTGGAGCAGCCGGCGCTCCAGATGCGCAGCCGCCGGAGCGGGAAACCCGACTTCGCTTCCAGGACTTTGGGGATGACAATCTGGCGCAGCGCGTCCAGTTGGAGCTGACTGCGAAAGAAGCAGGTTTCGCCAATGGTGATTTCATTCAGCAGCGCGACCAGCTCGGACTGCCGGGTGGCCTTGATGGTGAGACATTCGAAATACTCGCGCAGACTTTCTGTCTTGAGTTCTTTCATGCGCCGGCTACAGCGGTCGAGCAGCAGGCGCAATTTGTTGTCGGGGTGGAAGATGCCGGCTACCTGATAAACGACGTCACGGATGCGCACCAAGTCAGGGTCGGGTGGGCCGTCGAGAGCCATGGCGGGTTGCGCTACAGCCGTTATCATGCCGAGACCTTTCGCGGTGGGTTTGTGGGTAGACCGAATTGCACTTCAAATTGCGCTTCGAATTGCACTTCAAATTGCACTTCGAATTGCGCGTCCAATTGCGCTGGCGAAATGGCTTGACTCAAGTCGTGTGCTCTCAGTGAAAACAAGCTTGGTGAAACAAGGCTCCGCTCGGCTCGCAGCGGTACCTAATATTTCATCGGCCTGCGCGAGGGGCGACTTTAGGGGATCGTTCGTACGGGATTGTCTGGCGAAGGCTTGGACGGGTTGGCATCGGCCAGAGCGTTGGTGCTGCCGGTGTGTTGGCTGAGGATCACCACATCGACGCGCCGGTTTTGGGCTCGGCCTTGCGCGTTGTCGTTGCTGGCGATGGGGTGGAATTCGGCGTATCCGGCGGCCGCCAGGCGCGTCGGAGAGAAGCGGTAACGCAGGATCAAGAGACGGACCAGCTCGGTGGAACGGGCGGTCGAGAGTTCCCAGTTCGACGCCATTTGTGGAGTATGGATGGGAATGTTGTCGGTGTGACCTTCGATCCGCAGACGGCAGTTGCGCACGGAGAGGATGGAGGCGATGCGATCGAGCGCGGGAAGAGCGGAGGGCTTTAAAGCGGCGGAGCCGCTGTCAAAGAATCCGAACTCACGCAGGCTGATCACCAGACCTTCGGTCTCGCGATGCAGGGCGACGGTATGCAGAGCGATCTCGTGCTGCAAGGACTGCTGCAGTTCGGCCTGCAAGGCCGAGAGATTGGCTTCTTCCGAAGCTGCGCCGAGGGCGTCTTCGGGGGGAGAGGAGACGCGGCTTAGATCAGTATTATGCTTCACGCTCGCGATGGCTTGTACGGTGCTGAACGGCATAGGCTCGTTCATGTCGATGGGCACCTGGGTAGTGGAGGCGGGAAAAACCCCGAGTTCCTGGAAGGCAACCTGAATGGCGAGCGAGAGCCGTCCCACTTTGCGCTGGTCGACTTGCGAGGACGCATACAAAACGACAAAGAAGGCAAATAACAGAGTGATGAAGTCGGCGTAGGAAACCAGCCAGCGTTCGTGGTTGGCGTGCGGGCGGGGACGTTTGCGGCGGCTCAGAGCGTGTCCTCCGCGGTTCTGGCAGACTCGCCCGCCTCAACCAGAAAGCCCAGAAGTTTGGTTTCGAGCATGCGGGGGTTCATGCCTTCGAGAATCGAGGCCACGCCTTCGAGCGTCATCTCGCGCGCGATTTGCTCGTCACGAATGCGGAGCTTCATTTTTCCCGCCACGGGCAAATAGAGCAGGTTGGCGGAACCGACTCCGTAGATAGTGGCCACGAAGGCGACGGCGATGCCGCGGCCAACTTCATCGATCTTGTCGAGGTGCTGCATCACCTGGATGAGTCCGAGCACCGCGCCGATAATGCCGATGGTGGGTGCAAAACCGCCGGCAGACTCGAAGACCTGCGGAACCTGCTCTTCATACTCTGCCTGGTTGTCGAGTTCGAGTTCCATGATCTTGCGCAATTCCTCAGGCTCGGTGCCGTCGACCGCCAGCATGAGAGTTTTCTTGAGGAAGGGATCTTCAATCTGGGGGAGCTCGGCGTCGAGCGAGACGATGCCTTCCTTGCGGGCTTTCTGGGCGTACCGAACCAGGCGGCGAATCATCTCCTGAGGATTTTGCCGGGGACTGATGAAGACCGAACCAAACCGCCGCAGGGCCTGCAGAACGACGGGCAGAGGAAACTGCAGCATGACCGCGCCCAGAGTGCCGCCGAACACGATCATGGCGGCAGTCGGCTGCACGATCTGGCGAAGGTTTCCGCCTTCGAGCAAAAGCCCCAGGAGGATGCCGCCAAGAGCGAGGATGATCCCACCGAAACTGGACTTATCCACGCTTTACCTCTCCGGCTCGCGGCCTCCCGGATTGGGAGACCGGGCGATCAGAGCGTGCGCCGAAGATGGATCCCAGGTAAGGGAGAGCCCCCGCAGCACCGAGCGCCGGAAGTCGATAATCCGCGCGACGATTTCACCAGCATTCTCGAGGACCACAAGTTTTTCGCCGGTGATCAGAGTGACCAGGGTATCGGGGGACTGCTCGACGAACTTGATCAGGTCGGAATTGACGGTGAGGGCTTTGTTATTGAGACGTGTGAGCTGAATCATGTTGTCCCGCCCTTTCCTGAGACTGTGGCGCGCGAGGCAGATAGACGACCCCTGAGGGGAAACATCGGCGTAGGGGAAGGATGGTTTAGCGAAAGAGACGTCGATCATGATTACGTTGGAGCGGCTGCCAGGAGCGTGAGCGGAAGGGTGCGCTAAAGCGGTTCGGGAAGTTGCCGATGGAAAGGAAAAGAAATTCGGGGTTCCGCGAGCGGCAACGAATAGAAAAGCTCGGCAGAACTTCCTGAGAAAACACTCAGGAGAACCGAACAAACTCAACGGAGAAGGAGTTTCACAATGCCCATTGGAATCCTGAACAACATCGCATCACTGGCGGCTGAGAACCAGTTGACAATCACCAATAACAACCTGCAGAACGTGTTGTTGGAGCTCTCTTCGGGCTCCCGCATCAACAGCGGCGCCGACGATGCCGCTGGACTGGCCATCGCCAACGGATTGCAGGCCAACATTTCGGCTTTGACCCAGTCAGCCGCCAACACCAATGACGGTATCGGTGCACTGCAAGTGGCCGATGGCGCACTTTCCCAGGTGACCACACTTCTGAATCGCGCCGTCACGCTGGCTACTGAGTCCGCCACCGGAACGGTGTCGAACACGCAGCGCCAGGCGCTGGACGCGGAATATCAGCAGATCCAGACCGAAATCAACCAGATCGGCTCGAATACCAACTTCAACGGTACGGCCGTTTTTACTGCGAATCCGACGTCGATTTACATCAGTGACGGTACGGGCAACACCTCGCAGGCCAGCGACTTCATCACCGCCAACGTCGGAACGCTAACCTCTGCCCAGCTGTTGGGATCGCAATCGGGAGCGACGCTGGCCGCGAACGGGGCGATCAGTGTCGGTGACAATATTACGATTGGAGGCACCAAGTATACGTTCGAGACCGCGGCCACTCTTGCCGCCACGCCCACGGGTGCGACTCCAGGCGCAGTCGCCGTGGCAATCGATGGGAGTACCAACCCGGTCACGGCTCTGCAAAATACACTGGCCAACCTGGCCGCAGCGGTCAACGGCGGAACTGGCGCGGGCACTCTCTATCAGGCTGATGCAACTCTGGTTGGCCCCAACGCCAATACGCTGGCGTCCGCATCTGCTGCGGGCGACACAGTCACGTTCGCTGCAACCGCCGCTGGACAGGCCGCGGGCGGTGCCAACATCGCCACTAAGGTTGGGGCCGGAGCTGAATTCGGCTTCGTACAGACGGGTGGCACGACCTTCACGGCGGGCTCAACCTCGGACTTGCTGACTGCCACGGATGCTCAAACCGCCCTGGCCGCGATCGACTCCGCCATTTCGCAGGTGGCAGCCACCCGCGGTCAGATTGGAGCCGTCAGCAATCGACTGTCGGCGGCTTCCAACGTCATCGACAACCAGGTGACGAATCTGACGTCGGCGGAAAACACCATTACGGCGGCTGACATTCCGACCGCCGTGGCTCAGCTGACGAGCTACTCCATTCTGGAACAGACCGGCATCTCCGCTCTGGCCCAGGCGAACCAGCAGCAGCAGCTGGTTCTGAAGCTGTTGCAATAGTCGTAACGTACAAAAGTAAAAAGCGCAAAGGAGGCGGGCAACCGCCTCCTTTGCCCTACTTCCGGAGGCAGCTCGCCATGAGCATCAATCCGGTACCAGCCATCGGGCCCGTCAGCGACGGGCAATCTGCGGATGCACGAAGCGATCCGCGGCAACAACCAGCTTCGGCCGCGTCGGGCACAGAAATTGCCCAGCCCGATCCGGGAACTCAACCAAACCAGGAAACCCGAATTCCTCAGAATGTTTCCGAATCCAACGACCTGCCGCAAGATGAAGTCCAAGTGCAGAGAGACACGGAGACGACGGAAATCGTCATCAAGTACCTGGACCGGTCGGGGAGTGTGATTCTGCAAGTGCCGAGTTCTCAAGTGTTGGCCCTGGCGCACGCAATTGCTCAGGACTTTCACCAGGCGGCCACAGAACAACGAGCGGCCCAGGGCGAACGCGCCACCGAGGCGGACGGCGAAGGAGGCAAAGTTCATGGGCATTAGTCTGAATCCATCCACACTGTTAAACGGGCAGGGGATCGATGTCACCACCCTGGTGCAGCAGATTCTGAGCGAAAGCGACGGTCAGCTTACCCAGTGGCAAGATCAACAGTCGACTCTGCAGACCCAGGCTGGAGATCTGACCAGCATCGGTACCGATTTAAGCAGTCTGGCCTCGACGGTGCAGGCACTGGCCGATCCGCTGGGCGCACTCGCGGCCCAGAGCGCGACTTCGTCCGATGATAACGTCTTGACGGCGAGCGCCAGCGCTGGCGCCCCGGCGGGCACCTCCCAGATTGTGGTCAGCACGCTGGCCACCACGGGCACGCTTTACACGGAAGACGCCGCCGGCGGGCCTGACGCATCGATTCTGTCCAACGGCGCCACCACGGGAGAAATCGACTTGCAGGTGGGAGGCCTGGGCGGAACGATCCAGCCCATCACCATCACGGCGGGCAGCAACGACACGCTGACCACGCTGGCTAGCTACATCAACAGCCAGAACTATGGAGTCACGGCGAGCGTGGTGACCGATGCGACTGGATCCCGGCTCGCCCTGATCAGCCAGTCGACCGGCACGCCGGGTGCGCTGAGCATCACCGGCAACAACACCGACTTGACGTTCGAAACGCCTGCCGGCGGCACCAATGCGAACCTGACCGTTGACGGAATTCCCTACAGCAGCACCAGCAATACGATTACCGGAGCGGTTTCCGGAGTCACGCTGAACCTGGCCAGTGCCTCTCCCAATGAAACGGTCACGCTCTCGGTCAGCCTTGACACCACGCAGGTCACCGACGCCATCAATAGTTTTGTGGCGGCTTACAACCAGGTGATCGGCGACATCAATGCGCAGTTCACCGTCGACCCCACCAACAACCTCGAAGGCCCCCTGGGCGGGGACGCCTCGCTCGAGGACCTGCAGTCCAGCCTGCTCTCAGACGCCGCCTATTCCATCTCCGGCAACAGCGGCGACGTCAACCTGGCGTCGCTCGGCATCAACACGAACAATGACGGCACGCTGACTGTCGACTCCGCTCAACTGGCCAGCGCGCTTTCCTCCAATCCGACGGCGGTGCAGAGCTTCTTCCAGAACGCAACCTCCACGGGGTTTGCCAACAGCTTTAATACTGACCTGACCAATCTGACCAACCCCACCACCGGTCCCCTGAACACTGATCTTACGCAGAACAACGCAGAACAGCTGGATCTGACCAACAGCATCACTAACTTTGAAACCCAACTGACGGCGGAACAAACCCAACTCACCAGTCAATACGATGCGGTCAACGCATCGCTGCAGGCTTATCCGCTGCTGCTGCAGGAAATGACTGAAACCCTGGCCACGCTTTCGACCAACAGCAGCGGCACGACGAGCACAGCATCTCCAACTCTGACTACCGGTCTTTAATCCGGTGATCTTTAACCGGCGATCTTAACCGGCGGTCTGGAAGCACAAGGCACTGACACATGAATGCACGATTGTCTTATCGGGAAGCGGCAGTGCCGGGCGCCAGCCCTTTACGGCTGGTGATTCTGCTGTATGAGCAGGCGGTCGAAGACCTGGGGAGCGCGCGCGAAGCGCATCGCCGCAACGACATTGAGGGGCGCACTCGCCACATCAACCACGCCCTCCTGGTAATTGGCCACCTGCAGGCCTCGCTGGACAAGGATCAGGGCGGACAAGTAGCGGAGAATCTGGAGCGTTTCTACGGTCAGCTGCGCTCCGGACTGGTCGAAGCGCAGTGCAAACAATCGGCAGTTGGGCTGGAACAACAGATTTCCCGGCTTGTGCTGGTCCATCAAGCCTGGTGCAAGGTGGAATGGAGCGAGACGGAAAGGTGTGAGGCGGAGCGGGGCCACGAGGCTCCCGCCAATGCAACCTCGGCGCTGTCGGGCAGGGCACGATCCCGGCAAGGGCAAGAAGAGCGCGAAGAACCGCAACCCCGCTCTTCCGCAGACTGGAACGCCTGATGCCTGCGCTTGCGCCCGCCGAGCTTTCCTCAACCCTGCATGAAACCAATGCCCGGCTGCGTGTCTGGCTGGACAGTCTCGTTCCCGCGGCCACGACGCCTGACAGGTCCTCCGACTTGCCGCCCCGCGCGGCGACTCCGCAACAGATGGCGGGATTACTGTCGGAGCTGATGCGTGCTGGCCAGTGTCTGCGCACCTTGCCCGGCGAGGGCGAGAAGGATGCGGCGCTCGATCGGGAACTGAGCGAATATCGCGCCAACGTCGAACGTCTGCGCACGCTGATGCCGTCGATTCACAGCGCGCTGCTCGCCGAGCGCGCCCGCCTGGAACAGGAACGGGCGCGCGTGCAATCGGCCGCGGATTGGGCCTCCCGTTCGCGCCAGACGCTGTGAAGCTGCACCGGACCCCTCCCGGCAACGAGCGCCTGCGATCGTTATCCGAACGACTTACCCCGCGACTTACCCCTTGAGATAGCTGAATAGATTGTTTTGAGTGACCCCGGCGATGGATTCGAGCGTGGCTTGGTGGGCAGTTTCCACAGTGGTAAGGTTGGAGATGACGGCGGGCAGGTCGGCGGCTCCGAGAGTATTCTGCTGCTGCGCCAGCTCGGTGGTGTCGCTGTTGAGGTACGTCTGCTGTGAGTTGAGCGTGGTTTCCGCGTTGCCGTAAAAGACCCGCTGCGTGTCGAGGTAGTTGGCGGCGCTGGTGACTTCCCCGACTGCGGCGCTGATGCTGGTGGTATCGCCGCTCTGTAAGCCGGAAATCAAGTCTTGCAGCGCCTGAAACACGTCGGTGCCCGACGCGGAGAACAGCTCGGAACCGGGCAGGTTGGTTTGCAGCGAGAATTGATTGCCCAGGGTCACGCTGTTGGTATTGGAGTTTCCCACGTAGGACACGCCGGAGGGGGAAGTGGGATCGAGCACATAGGGCGCGGTCTGATTCGCGGTTCCGGCAAAGACATAAGTGCCCTGGTAGGAAAGATTGGCCAGGCTGAGCACTTGCGTCTGGATGCCTTGAACTTCGGTTGCGATCGCCGCGCGGTCAGCATCGTTAAGCGTCCCGGTGGCGCCTTCGACTCCCAGGCTGATCGCGCTCTGCAATGCCGTGGTCACCGAGTTCAGGGTGGAGTCGGCGTTCTGCACTTCGCCCTGAATGCTCCCAATGCTGCGCAGAAACTGGTCGGCGGCGGAGGTTTGGGAGGCGTTCTGCACCAGTTCCGCCGCCGCGGCTGGGTTGTCGGAAGGCACGCTGACGCTCTGGCCGGAACTGATCTGGGCCAGATCGGTGTTGATCTGCTGCTGGGTCTGGTCAAGAGCGGCGAGCAGATCGGGTAACGGATTGGGATTTACGCGCATACTGGTTTAAGCCCCTGTTTTAAACCCCTGGTTTGCACCCTAGAGTGTTTAGCCGGTCAACGTCGTCATCTGAATGACGTCATACATCATATTGTTGATGGCGGTAATGACCTGCGCCGAGGCCGCGTAGGCGTTCTGGTACTGCACCATATTGGCGGCCTCCTCATCGAGCGACACTCCGGAGACCGACGCCCGCTGATCGTTCAGCTGGGCCAGCACTTGAGTGGAAGCGGTCTGTTCCGCCGTGGCGTTGGACACGTCGTTGCCCACATTGAAGACAACGCCAGAGTAGTAATCCGTAGGCGTCTGGCCGGCAATGATGGACTGGTTGCTGAGTGCGTACATTGCTTGGGCATTGCCGTTGCTGCCCGAAGTTCCGTCCGAACTGGCGGCGATCAGGGAAGGGTTGGTGATGGCGACCGAAAGGTTGGCGGCTGCCCCGGTTCCGGAGGCCGGCGGCGGGTTAAAAAGGTTGGTGCCCAGGTTGCCGTTCAAGTCATAACCGGCGGTCTGCACCCCGTTCACGGCATTGGCCAAGCCGGCCGCCAGGGTGTCGAGTTGGGTTTGAAGGGCCGGAATCTGCTGGTCCCGGACTTGGAGTGTTCCGCCCAGCTGGCCCGAAGTGATCGCGCTGGTGATGTCGACTCCCCCGGAATAAACATCGTGCAAGCCGTTGGTGTTGAGCTCCGTCTGCAGATTGAAACTCTGCTGGCCAAGCACCAGCGGCGTGCCGTTGGCCGTGGTCAGGGTGAGCGTGTTGTTGGCGGGGATGACGGAAACGTCGACCAGCGACGACAGCTGGTCAATGGCCAGCTGGCGCTGGTCGACGAAGCTCCCGGCACTCTCGCCCGCGTTTTCGAGGTTGCTGACCTGCTCATTGAGCTGCGCGATCTGCTGGGTGAGCTGGTTGATCTGGCCGACGGTCTGAACCACGCTCTGGTCGAGGCTGCCCTGCTGCTGGGTCAGGTTGTTGGCCGTGCTGTTGAAGCTGGTAGCCAGGTTGTCGGCCGCAGTCAGCACTCCCTGCCGCACCGACAAGTCGGCAGGGCTGGTGGAAAGCTGGTTGATGCTGTTGAAAAAGTTGGTGATCTCGGTCCCAATATCGCTGGTGCTGGTGACGAAGTTGACCTGGGTTTGCTGCAAGGCGGCAACCTGCGCGTTCAGCTGGCCTTGAGTCTGACTTTCCTGCTGAATGCTGGATTCGAGAATCGGATCGCGAATACTCTCGATACTCGAGAGTGTGACTCCGGTGCCCAGGGTGAGCGGATCGACCACGATGGGATTGCTCGTAACCAGCACCGGCACCTGGCGCGAATAGCCGGGCGTGTTCACATTGGCGACGTTGTTGGTGGTCGCCGCCAGCGCTCCTTGTTCAGCGCTCAGCCCGCTCAACGCGGTCGCGAGGCTGGCATTCAGACTCGACATGGATCGCGTTCCTCGGTTGTTTCTGGGTTGGCTGCTTCTGCTGATGGTGGGTAAGAGTTTTCTGGTCGAGGTTTTTCTTGGCCGCGTCTTTGTTGGCGCGCCATGGCACCGCCTCCGCCGGTGGAGGGCCACGCGGGGTGCAGCACGGTCGAGTCGCCGGCGGGGGCAGCGTAACCGGCTCCGGGTCCGGCGAGCACGTGGGAGAGCATGCGCGACCAGCGCTGGGCCCGCCGCAGCAGCGCCGCCTGCACGCGGCCGAGCTGCAGCACACGCAGCTCGGCCGCGCCGAACTCGGCGGCCCCGGCGCGAACCGATAGCATGGGATGGATTGGCACTCGATCGCTGCCCTCGAGCGAGTTCTGTGACCAAAGAATTTCGAGCGCGCGGCGCAAACGAACCTGCTCGCCGGTGTGCCGCTCGATACCAGCAAGATCGCGCGCCAGCAAGGCGTGCTGGCTGGCCTCGAGGCTGCTCTCCAGTTCACCGAGAAGCGCCACCCCGGCCTCGGCGAAGGCGGTGCCGCTGCTGCGTCCGACAGATTCGACCGGCTCCGGTTCTGACGGCCGCGGTTCGGCGGCGAGCGGCGCGGTAGGCCGCGGGCCCGGGGATCGAACGGCAGCGTCGGTGTAGGGTTGCTCAGTCATAAGCTCAATCCAAGTTCGAGCTGAGGTTCAAGCCAAGTTCAAGCCAAGGTTCAGGCCAGGCGGTCGAACTGGTGTGCGGGCGGACCGATCGAAACCGGTTCGGAAACAAGGTTTTGGCCAGCAAAATTCTCTTCCCGGTTCTCCTCGTCAGCCTGCTTCTCGACATCATTCTTCTCGTCACCACTGGCACTCTCTTCCGTACTGCTAGTAAGCTCTTCGGCTCTAGGCGCTTCCTCCGGCTTCGTCCGGAGACGGCGACGGGCGGAAGCAGCCTCCTGATTCGCTCCCTGAGCCTCCAGGGCGCCTAAGGGAGAAGCGGGAGCGAGATCATCGAGACTCAGGGGGTCGAACGTCAAGTTGGTCGACAGATCGCCGCTACCCATAGGTCTGTTTCCGCTTTCCGCCCGACTGCTTTCTGCCGGATGGTGGTTGCCAGCGCGGGAAACTCGCTCCGGCCGCCGCCGCCGTTAAGCCGCCGGCACGGCAGTCATGTGCGCGAACACGGCTCCGGCTACCTCATCCGGATGGGACTGATAGCGTCCGCTCTGAATCGCCTGGCGCAGGGCCTGGACGCGTTCCTGGCGGACTTCCGGGAGCTGCGACGCCTGTGCCACCAGCGCTTGCACCTGGGCATGGGCTCCGGAAAGTAGGGCCTGATCCGCTCCGCCGGTCGCGTTGCTGGGAGAAGAGTTGCCCGCTGCCGCTTCGCTGGCAGCGCTGCTGCGGCTGCTTTCAGGCAACGGTTGGGGTGCTGAGTTGAGATCGATTCTCATGGCTGGTTTCTCCTTGCCTCGGTTCCTCGCCTTGAATTCTTGCCTTGAATTTTCCCTTGCAATTCAAGTATCGACCGCGGATTAAAAGACTTTAATCCTGAAATTGTGCGGGGCACCGATTTGCCCATCGGAAGGCTTTCGGTCGCCTTCATCTTGTTCTATCGGCAAGGGTTGCGAAAACTTTAGGCGATTGCTGCTGTCCCCGATACCCAAACCTTACCCGTTACCTTCGTGCGCCTGCGGCGGCGGCGCATGATCTGTCGTCTGATTTTTGGTCTGACCCTTGGTCTGATCCTTCGTCTCATTCCTCGTCTCATCAAGGTGCCGCGTAATCATGGCCGCGATGCCGAAGCCACCGCGGGCGGCCATGCCTCCGGCGAGGGCCTGAATGCCGAGATAGTTGTAATTGTCGGCGCCGGGGAGGGTGCCATCTCCGGGTAGACTGGCGAAGGTTTTCTCCATCGACTCCAGCAGGGATGCGATCAGGCTGGCCTCAAACTCGCGCGCGGCCTTGGCGCCCCGGCCCAGCTGCGGCAGGGCAGTGGCCAGCCCGGGAGAAACGGTTGCTAGCGAGGAATCGGGAAGGGAATTCATCAGATGACCTCCAGTTCAGCCTCGAGTGCGCCCGCCGCCTTGATGGCCTCGAGGATCGACACCACATCGCGGGCAGTCGCGCCGATGGCCTGCAGCCGGGTCACCAGCTGCTCGACGCTGGCGCCTTCGCTGAGTTCGACATTGCGGGCGGGAGCGTCAGTGGCTTTCAGCCGGGTTTCGGGCACGACCTCGGTCTGGCCGCCAGCCAGCGGATTGGGTTGCGATACCCGGTATGCGGTTGTGACCTCAATCGAGAAGTTGCCGTGCAGAAT
>JBELAE010000159.1:0-10389 GCA_049509155.1 Candidatus Sulfotelmatobacter sp. | reverse complement strand
GAGCGGCGAGGCTACGGCGACCATCAATGCCGCGGATGTTGCCGTGGGTACGACCGGGTCGATTACCGTCACGAATTCGGGCACGGGCGGCGGCACTTCGAACGTTATGTTTTTTCCGGTCACGGTGAAGCAGTCATCGGTGGGCATGTGGTTTGATCCGGAACACATTACCTATTCGGGCGGGTCGTTCGTGGTGGGAGACTTCAATGGGGATGGGAAGCTCGATCTGGCGTGGGATGAAAACGACATTCTTTACGCTGCGCTGGGGAACGGCGATGGCACGTTCCAGACCGCCGTGTCCAGCGGGATAACTTTCGTACCAATTGCCACAGGCGACTTCAACAATGACGGAAAAATCGACCTGGTTGGCGTGGACGGTCTGGACGGCGCTAGCATCATGGTTGCGCTGGGGAATGGAGACGGCACGTTCACGATGAAATGGTCGACAACGGTCTATTCTTCATATCGAACGGCGATAGCGGCAGACTTCAATCAGGATGGCAACCTCGATCTGTATATTCCGGGAATTTCCATTAATGGAAACGGGTTCACCGTATTTCTTGGCAATGGCGATGGGACGTTCACGGCGGGAGCGACAGCCGGGCTGAATATTGCTTTCTCGTCCGCTGTCGCGGGTGATTTCAATGGCAACGGCATAATCGATTTGGCGGCAGTCGGCTATACGACCATCCCAGAGATCTACATTTACATGGGCAACGGCGATGGCACATTTCAGTTCCTCGACAGCGCAACCTATGGGGGCATGAGCGGCCTGTTTGCCGCCGACATGAATAACGATGGCAAGCTAGACCTTGTCACTCCCGAACTCGGCGTCCTGCTAGGAAACGGCGATGGAACCTTCACGGGAGCCGGAGGGGATACTTGGTACGATGGATATATCGCCGGAATCGGCGATTTAAACGGGGATGGCAATCTGGATGTGCTGTCGTCGGATGGATCGATCTATCTCCTGCCGGGTGAAGGTAACGGGCAAATCCTTCCGCCTTTCGTCTTCGACGAATCTGGCACCGGGGGCACGCTGGGTGCGGCCGGGATTGGCGATTTCAATGGCGATGGGCATCTCGATGCTGTTGCTGGGTCCGACCTCAATCCCGGACAGCTCGTTTTGCAGATTCCCGTGAATCTCTCGCCATCTCCCGCCAGCCTTTGGTACGGAAACCAGAATGTAGGCACCACGAGCGCGGCTCAAGTTGCTACGCTGACGAATGTGGGCTGGTCTGCGCTCAAGATAGACAAAATCAACCTTACCGGAACCAACGCCGGATCGTTTAGCGAGACCAATACGTGCGGTACTCGTCTGGTCGCAAACGCGGTATGCACAATTTCCGTGAGCTTCACGCCAAAGCAAAGTGGGAATCTTTCGGCTACGGTGGACCTTAACTACGGCGGCCTGGGAAGTCCGCAAACGATCTCGCTGACTGGAACTGGTGTGACTCCGCCAACGGCGACACTGACGCCATCCAGTTTGACGTACGCGACTCAGTTGGTGGGAACGTCGAGCGCTGAGCAGACGGCTACGCTCACCAACACTGGGAATCAGGATGTCACGGTCTCGAGCATTGCCATCTCCGGACCGTTCACGGAGACCAACAACTGTCCTTCGTCGATTGAGGTGGGTGGAACGTGCCAGATCCAGGCTGTCTTTAGTCCGACGGCGAGGGGAACTGCGAGCGGAACGCTCACGGTCACCGACAACACCAGTACCAGCCCACAAACCGTATCGCTGAGCGGCACTGGAACCGTCATGAGCCTTTCGCCCGTGAGTGTGAATTTTGGCGACCAGGCGGTTGGAACAAAAAGCGCGGCTGCGCCGGCGACCCTGACCAATACGGGAACCACTGCGGTTGCGATTACGCTCATCACTTTCACGGGCGCGAACCCGGGGGATTTCTCGCAGAGCAACAATTGCGGCAAGGGTCTTGCCCCGAAGGCGAGCTGCACGATCAATGTGATCTTTGATCCCACGGCAACGGGGGCATGGTCGTCGGCTTTGAGTGTCACGGACAATGGGGGCGGAAGCCCGCAGACTGTTGCGCTGAGCGGAACGGGGACTTAGTCTGGGTTTCGTCGGGCGGGCCGTCGCTGTCGCCCGTCGTTCGTGGAGACTGAGATTCCTCCGCGCGTGAAGCAAAGCTACACGCTGTCGGAATGACACGGCTGCTTGGAATAACAGGGTTTCTTGGGAACGACAAGTATTCAATGAACGGGGGCCTTTCTGGGGCCCGGCGGACCGGTTTCTGCGGTTTGTCTTTTTACCCTCTACGGGCGTATATTAAGTAACTGAGAACTGTTGTGTCGTACCGGCATTTGGCGAAGCACACCAGTGGGCGCAAGCCCACTTTTTAGTTTGGGAGCCCTCGGTTGTCGCCGCCATCGCCCGTAAGCTATTGGATAAATGGCGCTTGACGTTGAACGTGTGCGGGAAATCGCGGAGCGGGTCGCGGCCTCGAGCGGGCTCGAGATTGTTGAGATCGAGTTCCTGGGCGGGGGCAAGGCGCGCATGCTGCGGGTGTTTCTGGATAAGCCTGCGGCGGGAACGGATCCTCTCGCGGGCGTGACGCACGAAGACTGCGCCAACTTTAGTCGCGAGTTTGGCACGATCCTTGATGTTGAGGATGTAATGCCCGGGGCGTACACGCTGGAAGTTTCGTCACCGGGGCTGGACCGGAAGTTGATCAAGGCGGCGGACTTTACGCGCTTCACGGGCAGTCGCGTGAAGTTGTCGACGCGGCAGCCGGTGGGGGCCAGCAACAATCGGCACTTTGAAGGACGGCTGGAAAGTTTCAAGGACGGACGACTGACGCTGGATTTGAGCGTGGCCAGCCACAAGTCGCGCAAGAAGATGGGCGCGGCGGCCGGCGAGAAGATTGAGATTGAGTTCGCCAATGTGGAGAAGGCGAATTTGGTGCCGGAAATCTAAAGGCGGACCTCGGACGTCAGACTTCGGACCTCTGCGGTTCTCGAGATCCTGAAGTCTGAGGTCCGAAGTCCGAGGTCCGATTTTTTATGGCAAGCGAGCTTTACAACACGATCGACGCACTCAGCCGGGAAAAAGGGATTGATCCGCAGATTGTGGTCAGCGCGGTGGAAGACGCCATTGTTATGGCCACGCGCAAGTACTACAAGTCGCAGGAAAATCTGCGAGCCAAGCTGGACAAGGAAACCGGCAAGATCAATGCCTTCGCAGTGAAGACGGTGGTGGAGACGCCGGAGCAGGTGGAAGATCCGAACCTGCAGATCACGGTGGAAGACGCGCGCAAGGTTGATCCGGCGCTCGAAGTTGGCGGCGAGCTGATTATTCCGAAAGTGACGGAAGGCATTCTGGGGCGCATTGCGGCGCAATTGGCGAAGCAGGTGATTTTCCAGAAGGTGCGCGAGGCGGAACGCGACACGGTTTACAACGAGTACATCGGGCGCGTGGCGGAAATTGTGAATGCCACGGTGAAGCGTGTGGAAGGTCCGGATGTGATTTTTGATATCGGCAAGGCGGAAGCTCGCATGCCGCGCAAGGAGCAGTCGCGGCTGGAATCGTTTGCTATCGGCGAACGGGTGCGGGTGGTGATTGCGCGCGTCGAAAGGGCTTCGAAAGGGCCGGGGGTGGTGGTGTCTCGGGCCGCGCCGGAACTGGTGCAGCATTTGTTCCAGACGGAAGTTCCGGAAATTTACGATGGAACGGTTGTCATTCGGGCGATCGCGCGCGAAGCGGGCGAACGCACCAAGATCGCGGTCATGTCGAAGGACAAGGACGTGGACGCGGTGGGCGCCTGCGTGGGCATGAAAGGGATGCGGGTGCAGTCGATCATCCGCGAATTGCGCGGCGAGAAGATTGACATCATCGAATATCACGAAGATGCCGTTACCTTTGCCGAGAAAGCGTTGCAGCCGGCGAAGGTAAGCCGCGTCACGATTGTCGACAGCGGGGACAAGCATCTCGAAGTTGTGGTCGATGACAGCCAGCTTTCGCTGGCGATTGGCAAGAAGGGGCAGAACGTTCGCTTAGCGGCGAAACTGCTGGGCTGGAAGATCGACATCAAGAGCGAGGAAGAGAAGCGACAGGAAGTCGAGTTGCAGATGGCCGCGATGGCTCCGCCACCGACGACGCCGCTCGAAAACGTTACGGGCTTGGGCGAGGGACTGGTGGAGAAGCTCAGTGCCGCGGGGGTTACGACGGTCGAAGCGCTGGCGGATATGACGCCGGAGCAGTTGGAGGCCATCGAGGGCATTGGGCCGAAGACGGTGGAAAAAATCAGCCTCGCGGTGAATAATTACTTTGCGAGCTTGGAACAGGGTGAGGCGGTCGCCGAAGGCGAAGTTGCCGCCGAAGTCGCAAGCGCCGAGGGTGAGGCGGTAACCGAAGAAGCTGCGCCGGAAGCTGTCGCGGAATCAGAGTCGGGTGAGGCCGCTGCGGAAGCAGAACAAGCGGCGGTGCCTGATTCGACAGCAGCGACGGCGGAAGCCGCCCCAGACGAAAAACACGAGCATGAGCCGGAAGCAGGTTCTGCTCCCGAAACAACTGAATAAGTCATGACGCGCGCGGACATCTTTGATGGCGTGCGAGTGCAGGACGCTGACTCCGTGAGGTTGCGATGAAGACCTAAGCACAACACGGAGTACAAGAAAGGCCGGATGAGTAAGGTTCGAATCAACGATCTCGCCAGGGAGCTGGAAGTTAAAAGCAAAGCCATTCTCGACACACTGCCTATCGTCGGGGTGACGGAGAAGAAGACCCATTCCAGTTCACTCGAGGAGCATGAAGCGGAAAAAGTGCGGATCCACTTGCGCGGCTCGTCCGAAGCGCAGTCGCCGTCCGCCCGGTCCGCGCGCCCTGTGCGGGGCGAGGAAGAAATCAAGACTAAGATCGATCTGTCGAACATTTCCCGGCCGGGAGATGTGCTGAGAGCGATCACGCAGAAGAAAGAGGCAGTGGCGCCGCCAGCGCGGGCGGCCGCGCCTCCGGCAGTCGTGGCAAGGCCGGTGGCTGTGCCTCCGCCGGCAAGACCTGTGACGCCTCCGGCGCCTGTGATTTCCGCGCCAGCGGCGGTTGCGAGTGTTGCGGCCCCTCCGGCTGTTCGGCCGGCAGAAGTTGCTCCAGTGGCGGAGAAGCCGGCTGTAGCCGGAGCTCCGATCGGGGCTCCAATTTCCGGTACGGTCTCCGGCGCGACTTCCAGTCCAAACGCCGCTCCTAATTACGTTGCAAGCGCGCCGCCGATAGCGGCTCCGCCGCGTCCTGCGGCACCTGTGTCGGCGGCGCCTTCTATTACCGCGTCGGCGGCACCGCATGCTCCAGCGGCTGCGACTCGTCCGCCGGCTCCGCCTGTGATTACGGGCCCGCCGCAGCCTCCGGCTCCGCGCATGATTGTGCCGCAGACTGGGCCGCGTCCGGTGTACAAGGCTCCGCCGCCTCGTCCGATCGCCCCTGTCGCCCAGAGCAGCGGCCAGACCAGCGCTCCCGCTGCCGGGACCATGCGTCCTGCGCCCGGACGTCCGGTGCCAGGCCAGCCAATTTTTCAGCGTCCGCGTCCGATGGCGCCTGGTGCAGGAGGTCCGCCGCGTCCGTTGCGACCGGGCGAGCGCCGTCCCATGCACCCTACGCGCACGGCTCCGGCTGGTGCGCGTCCGCTTGGGGTTGGTCCGGGACTTCCGCCCCCTGGGACTACACGCCCCGGTGCTCGTCCGGGCGCTCCGGCGCGCCGGCCTGGCCAGCGCTATGTTCCGCGTGGAGTCAAAGAAGGCCCCATGAAGGGCTACACGCCGCCGCCGCGCATGGTGGTGTCGAATGAGCCGATGCCGATCACGCGCAACATTACGATCACGGAAGGCATCAGCGTAAAAGATCTGGCGGAGAAACTCGATATCCGCGTGAAGGATGTGATTTCGCGCCTGCTGGGGCGCGGTGTCTTCGCTACGGTCAACCAGACGCTCGACGCCGAACTGGCGAGCGAGATGGCACGCTTCTTCGGTGCCGAGACGAACGTGATCACATTCGAAGAGCAGGCTTCGAAGGATATTGATGCGGCGGCGGCGAGTGGGGAAGATTCCACGGTTGAAATTACGCCGCGTCCGCCGGTGGTTACGATCATGGGTCACGTTGACCATGGCAAGACCACGCTGCTCGACTCGATTCGCGAGACCAGTGTGGCCGAAGGCGAAGCGGGAGGCATCACCCAGCACATCGGAGCCTACAAGGTTCGCATTACCGACAAGGAATCTCCCGCCTATGGGCGCGAGATTGTGTTCCTCGACACGCCTGGTCACGAAGCGTTTACCCGCATGCGGTCGCGCGGCGCGAAGGCCACGGACATCGTGGTGCTGGTCGTGGCTGCCGATGACGGCGTGATGCCGCAAACGATCGAAGCCATTGACCACGCGCATGCCGCGGAAGTTCCGATTATCGTCGCGGTAAACAAGATCGATAAGCCTGACGCGTTGCCTGACCGCGTGAAGAAACAACTCGCCGATCGCGGGCTGGTTCCGGAAGAGTGGGGCGGCAAGACGGTGTTCGTCGACGTTTCGGCGAAGAAGAAAACGAACCTCAACCTGCTGATGGAAATGATTTGCCTGGTCGCCGATCTGGCGGAGTTGAAAGCGACTCCGGAGCGCGCTGCGACGGGTGTGGTGCTGGAAGCGAAACTTGATCGCGGCCGCGGACCTGTGGCCACGCTGCTGGTGCAGAATGGCACGCTCGTTGCCGGCGACAATTTTGTGGTGGGCAACGTTTACGGAAAGATCCGTGCCATGTTTGACGATCGGGGAGCGGCGCTGCAGTCTGCACCGCCTTCGACGCCCGTTGAAATTCTGGGCATGGAAGGTCTGCCGCAGGCTGGCGACCAGTTCGTGGTAGTTGCGGATCGCGACAAGGCGCGCGGCATTTCCGAGTACCGCGAGCAGAAGGCCCGCGAAGCCGCGCTGGCCAAGAGTTCGCGAGTATCGCTCGAAGGGCTTGCTGAGCAGATCAAGACCGCCGGCACCAAGGAACTGAACATCATCCTGAAGGGCGATGTGCAGGGGTCGGTGGAAGTGCTCAGCGATTTACTGACGCGACTTTCGAACGAGAAAGTCCGCTTGCGGCTGCTGCGATCGGGAGTGGGCGCCATCACCGAGACCGACGTGCTGCTGGCTTCGGCGTCGAATGCCATCATCATCGGCTTCAACGTGCGTCCGGAGCGCAAGGCGCAGGAACTGGCCGAGCAGGAAGAAGTGGACATCCGGTTGCACTCGATCATTTACGAACTGCAGGACGAGATCAAGCGCGCCATGACCGGGTTGCTCGAACCGACCATCAAGGAAACCTACCAGGGCCGCGCCGAAGTGCTTGAAACCTTCCGCATCCCGAAGGTGGGAACCATTGCCGGTTGCCGCGTGACCGATGGCGTGGTCAAGAACAACTCCGAAGTGCGCCTGCTGCGCGACGGCGTGGTCGTATTCAAGGGCAAAGTGGGATCGCTGCGTCGCTTCAAGGATGATGCCAAGGAAGTTACCAACGGCATGGAGTGCGGCATCTCGATCGCGAACTACGGCGACATCAAGGCGCGGGACGTGATCGAAGCGTTTGCCACGGAGAAGATCGCGGCCGAAGCCATGGTGTAGAGAAAGTTCTCAGTTCTCGGTTCTCAGTTCTCAGTTAACGCTGCGTGGTTGTTTCTGAGAACTGAGAATAGGGAACTGAGAACTGAATGCCGATTGCCTTTCTCACCCTCGAACTCCACATCGAAGCGGCGCAGTCGATCAAGGACCGGCGGCAGGTTGTTCGCAGCTTGAAGGACCGGCTGCGCACCAGCTTCAACGTTTCCGTCGCAGAACTCGATGCCGCGGAGCTGTGGAACCGCGCGACCATCGGCGTCGTCAGCATTTCCAACTCGCGCGACTACCTTGACGGGCTGATGAAGAATGTGGAGCGCGCGGCCACGCGCATCGCCAATAATCACGGGGCGGAAGTCGCGGATTCGTTTGTAGAGTACCTGTAGGTTTCTAGGCCTGTGCTCGAGGGCGCGGGGCTTTGCCCACGCGGACGGGCGAAGGCGCCCGTTGCCACACGAGTCGTGCCGCCTAACGCGTTGTTACCTCCGTACTTAACTCTCTGCTACGAAAGCGCGCGACAATGGCCCAACCGGGCCAACGCTGGCGCCTGATTTTCTGATATGCTCAACAGTTTTCCCTGAGGTGCTGGGTCGTGGAGAAGCGTGGGCTGAAATATCATCGCGGGCGGGTGGGTGAGGCGCTGCGCGAGGAGATTGAAACGCTGGTTGAAGGCGAGCTGGCCGATCCGCGGATTGGACTGGTGAGTGTGACGGCCGTGCATATCGCCGACGATGGGCGCTCGGCTCAGGTTTGGGTGAATGTGGAAGGCGATGACCTTGATGCGGAAGAGAGCCTGGAGGGCTTGGCGGCCGCGAAGGAATACATCCGGCATGAACTGGTGGAGCGACTGCGGCTGAGACGGGCTCCGGAATTGGTATTTCGGCTGGACCGCGCGGAACTGGAAAAAGCGCGGGTCGAGGAATTGCTGGCGCGGGCGAAAAAAAGAAGCAAGGCGCGCAAGGGGCCTCGCTAGGAACCCAGTGGAAAAAAGGCATAGCGACATGCTCGAGGACGTGCTCCGGCAGATCGAACAGCATGAGCGATTCGTGCTGACGTCGCATGCCCGGCCCGACGGCGATGCCGTGGGATCGGCACTGGCTTGCTGCCAGGTGCTGCGGGCGATGGGCAAGCAGGCTGACGTTGTGCTGCACGACGGCGTCCCGCGCATTTACCGTTCGCTTCCTTTTGCAGATCAGGTGGTGCAGTCGAGCCGCGTGATGGGCAGTTACGAAGCGGCGATTATTCTGGAGTGCGACAGCATTCACCGCACGCGGCTCGAAGGCCTGGAAGACAGGTTTCTCATCAGCATTGACCATCACGTCAGCGGGCGGCCGTTCGCCCACGTGAACTGGATTGATCCGCATGCCGTGGCCACAGCGGAAATGGTTTTTCGCCTGGCGCGGGAAGCTGGGGTGAAATCTTCTCCCGAGATTGCGACATGTCTTTATACCGCGCTGATGACGGACACGGGATCGTTCATGTTTCAGGGCACGAATGAGAATACCTTCTCGCTGGCGCGGGAACTCGTGCTGGCGGGGGCGGATCCGGCGCACTGCGCGCGCGGCATTTATTTTGCTCACTCGGTGGGGAAGATCCGGCTACTGGGCGAGGCCTTGCGCAGTCTGAATGTGGAGGGCCACATCGGATGCGCCTGGGTGACGCAGGAACAGATGGAACGTTGCGGCGCGATTGAAGAAGACTGCGAAGGCTTGGTGAACTACGTTCTTTCGATCGGTGGAGTCGAAGTTGCGGCGTTCTTTCGGGAGTTGCCCGACGGGCGGTACCGCGTGAGCCTGCGAAGTAAAGGCAAACTTGATGTTGCTCACGTTGCGGAGAGTTTCGGCGGTGGCGGGCACGAGTGCGCCAGCGGTTGCTCGGTCGAGGGTCCACTCGCCGAGGCGGTGCGGCAGGTTCTGTTCCAGATTCGCCAAGGACCGTCGGTGCAATAAACCATTGCTGAGCTGATGGTTGATTGTTGATTGAAAAGCCTCAGCAGCCGGCACGATTGAGCTTTTTCAATCAGCAATCAACCTTCAACAATCAGCAATTGCTTCATGACCAATCGAACGCGCACAGACGCATTGCTGCTCGCAGGCTTCTGTGCGTTTCTGTTTTTCTACGGCATGGGGCAGTTTGGGCTGATCGGTGCCGATGAGCCGCGCTACGCGCAGGTGGCGCGCGAGATGTTCGAGCGCCGAGGTCATATCGACGGCTGGATCACCCCGGTTCTCGGAGGGCATGCTTGGCTGGAAAAGCCGCCGTTGTATTACTGGCAGGCGATGCTGGCCTACTCCGTGCTCGGAGTGAGCGATGTGGCGGCGCGAGTTCCGGCGGCGATTGACGCCACGTTGCTGGTGATTGCCGTGTATCTTTTCTTCCGCCGGTTCCGACGCGGCGTGGAAGTGGATGCCGCGCTGATTACGGCATCGTGCGCGGGTGTGATCGGCTACGCTCACGCCGCTTCCATGGACATGGCGTTGGCTGCGACTTTCGCTATCGCGATGCTGGCGTGGTGGGCGTGGCGCGAGAGCGAAAAGAAAATTTATCTAGCGCTGTTTTACGCCTCGATGGCGCTGGGCACGTTGGCCAAGGGGCCGGTGGCGCCGTTTCTGGCAGCGGTCGTCATTGTGCTCTTCGCGCTGGCCACCCGCGAATTTCGCGTAATCTTGAAAATGCTTTGGCTGCCGGGGATTTTACTGTTTTGCGCGATTGCATTGCCCTGGTATGTCGCGGTGCAGATGCGGAATCCGCAATTCTTTCGCGAATTTATCCTGCAGCACAATCTGGCGC
>JBELAE010000158.1:0-10436 GCA_049509155.1 Candidatus Sulfotelmatobacter sp. | reverse complement strand
GCCTCCGTGAGCGCGACCAAGGACGAGGTCAACCAGTTGCGCAGCGAGGTCGCCGCGCAGCGCCAGACCATTGAACAACTGAAAGCTTTGGTCGAGAAGCTGGCCGAGGGACAGCAGTTGGCCGAGGGAAAGATTCGCGCCGCCGAAGGTACCCCGCAAATTCGGCCAGTCTCAGACGCCGCTTCAGCCGACCCGAACTCGCAACCCGTCAGTCCTGAGACCAGCAGTGTCGCCACCGGCGATGCTCCGCACGCGAGCGGTGCCCGGCTGACGAACGCGGTTTTCCTCGAGGCCGATCCCGCGCCACCGGCGATGGTCGAAACTCCAGCAGCCGCCACGAAGAAAGACACTCCGCTCACCGCGGGATGGAACGGAGAACATTTTTTCATCAAAAGTTCCGACGGACAGTTCAGCATCAGCCCCTACGGCTACGTGAACACCGACTACCGCGCCTACCAGGGCGATGGAGCGCCTGCGGACACGTTTATGCTGCGCCAGGCCCGTTTCGGATTTCAGGGCAGCTATGGTTCTCATTTTGATTTCGCCTTGCTCTCCGACGCTGCCTCGACTTCCGGTTCGGTGGTGCGCGACGTTTACCTCAACGTAAGAATCCGGCCCGAGTTTCAGTTCCAGGCCGGCCAGTTCAAAGCGCCTTTCGCGCAGGAAACCGGCATCGGCGATACCAGCCTCGATTTTGTCGAACGCGGATTTCAGTCCATGCTCTATCCCTCGTCGGCATCGGCTTACCGCAGTCCCGGCGCTGCATTTCACGGCGACATTTCCGGCGGCATCGTGCAGTACTGGGTGGGAGCATTCAACGGCAAAGGCTATACTCTGGCCAACACCACCAACGAGCCGGAATTCATTGGCCGCCTGCGCTTCTATCCCTGGCGCAAATCCAAGAGCGACTGGTTCCGGCAACTAGCCTTCGGAGGTTCCATTGACCATGCGCGGGCCCGCGGTCTTTCCGGAGATCAGAGCTTCAACGCTACCTTGCCCGATGCCACCTACACCTTCTTCCCGCAATTCGCCATCAATGGGCCCATCGAGCGCTATAACGGTGAGTTTACTTACATCAAGTCGCGCTTCTCTCTGCGCGGCGAATACGATCAGCTGAATCAGTTCCGGGAGAGTGTCGGCTCCGAGCAGGCCGGAGGTCTCGGCTTCCTGAGCCTTCCGGGAATCATCGCCAAAGCCTGGGACCTCAGCACAACTTATCTGCTCACAGGAGAGAAGCGCCCCGAAAACGGCACTCCCCGGGTGAAGAATCCGCTGTTCGGCCCCGACACTCCGGGCGGACAGGGACGGGGACGGGGACGGGGAGCCTGGGAACTGGCCTTCCGCTTCACCGGCATTCAGGCCAACGAGCCGCAGGCGGACTTCCTGACCTACTACACGCCGGGCTTCGTCCCCGGATTCAACGACCACACCGTCGAGTACACCGCCGGAGTGAATTGGTATCCCAACTACTGGGTGAAGTATGTACTCAATGTTGGCGTCGATAAGTTGAAGGAACCCAGCGTCATCGGCCAGGAGCCGCAAAACTATTTCGTGGTGCTGCAGAGATTGCAGTTCAGATTCTGAAACTAGAAATGGTCCTCGCGACTGTACGCCGCGGATGGAGCGGGACGACAGGGCACAGTCAACAAGTTTGCTAGTGGCCGGGCTGGCGACCAGCCCCGCAACGAAATTGCAGGAGGGAATTTGATGAAACCGAGTTTGAGACCGAGGATGAGAAAGAGAATTCTTCTTGCGGTTCTTCTAACCGCCTTATTTGTCATTCTGAGCGGATGCGGAAGCTCGGCCAATTGTCCCGTGTGCGGCACCACGTCCAACGGCGCGTATGCGGTGATTGACGTCGTGGCTGTGCCCGAACACAACCCTACCGGCGAACCGGGCGGTCCCTTCAACTCCTTCGACATCAGCTGGATCTCGACCCCTCCTACAGGCGGCTTGTCTGGGACCGACAATCTCGACTACGTATCCGACCGCATCGGTTTGGCCGTCGATGTAATCGACACGTTCCAAAACATCTCGGTAAATGCCATTCAGGGGTCCAATGCGGTCGCGGATGCTGGCAATGGGGCCAGTCCCTGCGCCAAGGATCCGACCACAGGAGATGACCTGATTCCGCCGATCGCGGATGTATTCGGAAATTTCACCCGGTATGGGTGTCGAACCGATTTGACCGAGCTTGGCGGACCCAATGCCCCCACGTTCCATCTCATTTCCGGTTTCGGCGCGAACCACAATTTCGGCGGATTCCCGGGCGCGCAGTGCTGCGCTGCACGCGCCAACGGCGTCAATCCCATGTCCGGCCCGGATGGCGTGGTGGTATCGCCCGATGGCAACTTCTTGTTTACCGGGAATGGCTCCGCCCATATGGTGATCTTTGATCTGACCACCATGAACCTGGGCACGAATCCGCCCACTCCGCCCACCGTGCTGGCCACCATACCCACCGGCGTTTCGGCCGATTACGACGGCCCGCTGGGCATCGCTCCCTGCATCGCCTCCTGGAACGGCGAAGCCGGCTCCGCCGCCGATTGCGGAGATGATCGCTCCGACGAAATCGCGTATGCTCCCAGTCTCATGGGGGCCGATGGAAACATCCACCAGGTTATCTCGATCATCAACGGCGATCCCGGGTTACCCTTCGTCACATTCATCGACGTGACCAACATTGTGGGCAAGACAGGAACGGCGCAGCAGCAGCACTGCTTGCCGATCGATCAGACATCCGCTTACGGCCCCTACCCAGCCGGCGCAACTCCCGCCACTTATCCCTACCAGGGGACGGCAGAAACCTGGGTAACGCCGGCTGCCGGTGCAGCGTTCAACCCACCCAGTTGCATCATCGGACAAATCTATTACGACGGCGCAGGCGGAACAGCATCTGGGGGGCTGGGTCTTAGCGCCGGCATTTCGGTCGATAACGTTGGCGGCACTTTCCCCTGTCCCGATCCTTCCAATCCACAAACCTTCGGAGGTGTGTCCGGATCGGCAACAGCCTCTTTGATTCCGGGCGTGGGCACGACTCCGAGCGGCGCCGCCTACACAATCCCGTGCCATCACGGTCCGATCGTCGACCAAACCCTGGGAACATTTTGCAGTCAAACTGCCCCTGGTCCCACCTGTGCCGGCGCAATTTCTCCGGCCGGGGTAGGAGCCATGGCCTGGAATCCAAACACTGGCCACCTATTGCTGCCGAATTCGAATTCCATCGCCATCACCAACATTGGCAGCATCGACGAAATCGATCCCAGGGTCGGAAACAATACCTGTGGCGGACCCTGTGGGCCGGTGGTGGTCAATAGCTTCGTGATGCCAAATTGCATGCCGACCAGCATCGTTCAGGGGCCGGGAAACAACTTCCTCGTCGGCTGCGCGGACCATGACGGCGAGGCTTTCCCGCCCAACGAATACGTGATCGACGGAACCTCGGGCGCAATCCTCGCCACCATCAATAACGTTGGCGGCGTGGACGAGGTCTGGTATAACCCCGGCGACAACCGATACTACGTGGCGGCGCGCGACATGCCCACGGGTGCGGTCCTGGGTGTGATTGATGCCAAGACAAACCTTTGGCTGACAAATTTTCCGACCAATACCAATTCGCACAGCATCGCGGTCGATCCCAACACCAACCACGCCTTTGTGCCGATGCAGTCTGGCACCATTTGCACGACGCAAAGCGCCAACGGCTGCGTCGGGGTTATAGCGGTACAGTGAGGCGGAGCCGGGCAAGTTGCAGGGATCTACGGGGCAGCACGCAGGCGCAATAGTTCCTCCGGAGCAGGGGCAAGACCAGCAAGTCAAGGCGGCGCGGATCGGTCCGCGAGTAGGACGAGTAGGAGAAGCTGATTTATGTCATTTTCGATCGCGTTGAGACAATCCGCTGCGCTTTGTGCGTTGGCATGCTCGCTTCTTTGCAGCTCAATCGCACTGGCAAGCGCCGTTGAGCAACCCGCGCCCAGGCTTACCGACGTGCCCGCCACTGTAATCGCCCATTTACTCTTACCGCAGGCGACCGGAAGTCAGATGCTGCTCCAGAAGGAAGACTCGAAGCAATATCTCTACGTTCAACAGGCCGCCAAACAAGGCTTCATGATCGTCGACGTGAGCAAGCCGGACCAGCCCAGCCTCCTGAAGCGAACTGCGGAATCGAATCAGGCGACAGCGGGAAACCTGCAGATCGTCAGCCCCGACGTGGCTATCGCCGAAGCTCCGGAGAAGGCATCCACCACGGTCGCCAGCACTCCGCGTCCCACCGAAACCGTTCGCGTGCTCGACCTGACTGACCCGCGCAATCCGAAAACGCTGGAAACTTTCAACAAAGTCTCGAGCCTGCTTGCGGACAGCCGTCACGGCCTGATCTATTTGACCAACAACGACGGCCTCTGGATTCTCCGCTACAACCGCCCGGCTCCGCTCGAGCCCGCCAAGAAGAAGCTGCCCTGCGACTCCAATGCCGAAATCATGGCCATGCCCCCCGACTGCGACTAAGACCCAATGCGAAGCGCCGTCGAGAACCGTCGGCCGTAGCTCTCAATTTCAAAACTTGTTTCAGCCCGATGTCATTCTGAGCGCGGCGACAGCCGGGCGAGGAACCTTACGTCCGCCGACACCGTTGCTGCCGTCGATGGGACTGTCTGCGCTTCATACGGGCAGGCGCTCCTCGCATCCGCACAACCGCTGTCTGGGTTTCGTAAGGTCCTTCCGGAGCGCTTGACGTGCTCCTGCCGGATGACATTAGTCGCGTGAATTTATAGTGCTCAATTTTTAAAATTGAGCTACTATCCGGCGGAATTTATTTGACGTGAGTCTCCTGATAGTGCAGCTCCTTCCATTCCCCTGCGCGCTTCACCCAGAGTTCGCTGATATACACCCGGGAGTAGCGCAGTTGCGCCGTGGGCGGGAACTGCATAGTGCTTTCGTAAATGACTAGGGCGGCATCCGTTAGCGGAATCACCTTAAACCCCCACAGCGTGTAGTTGAAGACGTTCTGCTCTGCCAGTTCGTTCAAAGCTTGCAGCTTAGTCCTCTCGCCCCTGCCATCGACTTCAACGCCCTGATAGTCGTCCGCCAACAATTCAGCGTAGGCTTTCTTGTCTTTGTTCTTCAGCGCTTCCCACTCCACTCTGACCTTGGCTTCGAACATATCCTTCAGGCCCGAGTCAGCGGAGGCAGCAGCGGCTGGTTGACTTTCAGCAGCGTTGACGGGCGTTGCGGGCTGTTGCGCCAGTGCGGGAAACGCCAGCCATAGAATGCCGGCGATGAGGAAGCAGGGTCGCATGAGTCCTCCAAACACAAGTCCACACTAAAAGAGAACGCAGCGAATCTTATCAGGTTCTTCCCCGGCTCTTCTCTGAGCTACTTGCTCTGTCGGGCTATGTGCTCTGTAAAATTCAAGGCCGCGCTGGCAATCTCCTCCAACGGCACGACCGCATCCACTGCGCCGCGGGAAATCGCTTCTCTGGGCATGCCAAACACAATGCAGCTCGCTTCATCCTGGGCGAGGGTGGCCGCTCCGGCTTGCTTCATCTCACAAAGACCCTGGGCGCCGTCGTCGCCCATGCCGGTCATGATCACGCCGACGGCCCGCGAGTCCACCGAAATGGCGACCGAGCGAAAGAGCACATCCACACTCGGACGATGGCGCGAGACCAGCGGCCCATCCGTGATCTGGACGACAAGCTCTTCGCCACTGCAATTAGAGCCACTTCGATTGGCACCACTGCGACTGGTGCTACTGCGATGGATCAGCATATGCCGGTTGCCTGGAGCAATCAGCGCCTGGCCAGTCCGCAGCCGGTCGCCGTCCTGAGCCTCATGAACGTCGACTCTGCATTCCTGATTCAAGCGCTCCGCAAAGGCACGGGTAAAAACTTCAGGCATGTGCTGCACGATCACGACCGGCGGACAGTCGATGGGCAAGGCTGCCAGGAAGACTCGCAGAGCCTCAGTTCCACCGGTCGAAGCACCCACAGCAATCACCCCGATCGGCGCATCTTGACAGTGCGACCTGCCGTTGCGAGGCTCGCCATTCCGAGATTCGCCGTTCCGGGACTCGCCGTTTCGAGGCAGGACAGCATCGACCGCCAGTCGAGGAACCGGCGCAACAGTCGGGCTCGGCCGGCGCTTGATCTGGGCCTGCGCTGCGCTCCACACCGCATCCAGAAGGATCACCGCCGACTCGTGCAGGAATTCACGCACGCCAACTTTCGGCTTGGTGATGACTTCCACCGCGCCTTCCTCCAGCGCGCGCAGTGCCAAGTCGGTGCCACGAGCCGCCAGCCCGGAACAGACCACGACAGGCGTGGGCATTTCCAGCATGATTTTTCGGATGAACGTCAGCCCGTCCATTCGCGGCATTTCCAGGTCCGTGATGACGACGTCAGGCGCTTCTTTCTGCATTTTGCCCCACGCAATCAGGGGGTCCGCCGCCGCCCTCACGTTGATCCTGCGGTCCGTGCCCAGGATGGCCTGCATCACCTGACGCACCATCGCCGAGTCGTCCACGACGAGGACCTGCAGGCTATTTCCATTCATGTGCGACAACTCTTTTGCCCCTCCTAGCCTGACGTCGCGCTGGGCCTCACTTGCACTCCTCGACTTTCCGATGCTCTTCGTTCCCAATCTTCCGGTAGATGGTCGGCTCCAGGCTCTTTAACTGGGAGGACACGCTGTTCAAATTCTCCGCGTGGCCAACGAACAAAAGACCATTGGCTGCAAGCTGGCGGAGCAGGTTCGCGATCACTCTGCGCTTGGAATCCAGATCAAAATAAATCAGAACGTTGCGGCAGAAAATGATGTCGAACGGACCTTCGCTAACCTCTCTGACATCGGATTCCTGGTTCAGGTTCAACCTGCGGAAGTCGACCATCTGCTGGATTTCGACCTTCACTTTCATCTCCTCGTGCCGCTCCGCCGTTCCACGCAACATGAACCCGTGCAGCAAGTCCTTGGGCAGCTCACCCGACCTCGCGATGGGATAAATTCCTTTGCCTGCCTTTTCCAGCACGCGGTTCGAAATGTCCGTCGCCAACACCCGCGCGTCCCAGCCTTCCGCCGCAGAAAGATGCTGGGCCAGCAGCATAGCCAGTGTGTACGGCTCTTCGCCCGAAGCGCATCCCGCGCTCCAGATCCGCACCGTTTTGGGCCGCAGCCGCTGTTCAGCGTCCGCACACCAACGCGGAAACACTCGCTGCGCCAGGAACTCGAACTGCCGGGGCTCGCGGAAGAACCGGGTTTCATTCGTCGTGATCGCGTCGATCATGCGGGAGCGTTCCTCGTGCTGGTCCGGTCCCGCAACCCGTTCGTAGTAACTCTCCAGCGAGGTGATTTCCAGCGCCCGCAGCCGTCGAAATAATCGTCCGCATAGCAAAGCGGTTTTCGAACTCCCCAGCCAAATGCCGGTTTCGCAGTGGATGAGCTTCTGGAATTTCTGGAACAGCGCGGGACTAACGGAAAGTTGCGGCGGCAACTCAAGGCTTGAGTTGGCCTGGCCTGCTTCAGCCTGCCGGGATATATCTTTCTTTCCTGTGGCAGCTCCAGCGGCCAAGGCTACGCTCCAGTCCCGAAGTGAGCTTCCTTGGCCGGAACATCAGCCCGAGAATTGGCTTCGACATCGGCTTGAACATCAGCCTGAACATCAGCCTGAACATCAATGACCTTTTCGTCCGCGGACTCTTCCTCGGCTGCCGATTGCCCAACCGCCAGCAGTTCGTCGGCAGAGAGCACTTTGTCGATGTCAAGAATCAGGCAAAACTTCTTGCCCAGAGCGCCCATGCCGAGCAGGTACTCCGTCCTAACTCGCGTACCGAAAGGCGGCGTTGCTTCAATCTGGTCAGCAGAAAGTTCAATCACCTGGCTCACCGAATCGGCCAGAACTCCCATGGTCAGACTCTCGCCCTGGAACATGACTTCTGTGATGATGATGCAGGAAAACTTGGAAATACCGCTGGCCGGTAATCCGAACTTCGCCGCCAGATCGACCACCGGGACGACCCTGCCGCGCAGGTTCGTGACCCCGCGAATCCAGATCGGAGTATTGGGCACGGTCGTAACCGCCTCGTACTCCACGATCTCGCAAACCTTCACAATACTGATCGCATATTCCTCACCCGCAGTTATAAAGGTAAGGTACTGCACGGTGCTCACGGGGAGTTGATTCGTCCCTTGACCCGAAGATTGTTGTGGCGCTCCCATTCGTTTCGCTCCTCGTATTTCCGTCGGTATGCCCAAAGCAGACGCCCGGCCTCTCCTTACGGCCTATGTGGGGCCTAGGGCCACGTCAGCATCTCCGCTAGAAGGGAGAGAAGTTAGCTTCCTCCGCCACTTTGCCGACGCCCCTCTGCGTGTGACTGCGCGGCGCGGGATCATTTCTGAAGGCCGGTTTCAGGGGCATGGCTACCCGCTGCTGGCCGTCGCCGCCGCGATTGCCGGATTGTTCTCCGGCCACACGGAAGAAAGTCATCAACTGTTGTAACTGCTCGGACTGCGCCGCCAACTCTTCAGCGGTGCTGGAAAGTTCCTCGGCCGATGACGCGTTGCGCTGCGTGACCGTATCCACCTGGGCCATGGCCTGATTGATCTGCGTCACACCGCTCGACTGTTCGGTCGATGCTGCGGCCACGTCCTGTACCAGTTCAGCAGTCTTCTTAATCGATGGCACCAGGTCCGCCAGCAATTGTCCGGATCGCTCCGCCACGCTGACGCTCTTGCCCGCCAGCCCCCCGATCTCCTGCGCCGCCAGCTGGCTGCGTTCGGCCAGCTTTCGAACTTCAACCGCGACCACTGCGAAACCTCTGCCCTGATCTCCGGCCCGGGCCGCCTCGATCGCGGCGTTGAGCGCAAGCAGATTGGTCTGGTAGGCGATCTCTTCAATCACCGAGGTCTTGGCCGCGATCTGCTTCATGGCTTCGACCGTTTCTTTGACGGCGTTGCCGCTCTCTTCTGCCGACATTGCGCCCCTGGCCGCCGCCTGCTCGACCTGCCGGCTGTTGTCAGCGTTGCCAGTAATGGAGGCATTCATTTCTTCTAGACTCGAGCTCATCTCCTCCACCGAAGCGGCCTGTTCGCTCGTTCCCTGAGAAAGATTCTGCGCAGAAGCCGATACCTGCTGGGCCGCCGAAGCCACCGCCGCCGACCCTTCACGCACGTCCCGGATAATGCCCGACAGTCGGCTGCTCATCTCCTGCATGGCCAGCTGCAACTGGCCGGTCTCAGAACGGTTAGTGACCGCGATCTCTTTGCTCAAATCACCGGCCGCGATGCGCTCCGCGCGCTCTACTGCGCTCTGAATGGGGCCGGTAATACTTCTCGTAACGCTGATCGCCGCAACCGTGGCCAGCGACAGAATTACCACCAGCAGCATCAGCGCAATCCTGCGCCCCGCGGCATAAGTTTCCTGGCTCTCCTTCATGGTTTGCGTCATGGCTGCGGTCTGCAGGTCGATGAACTTCTGCCACGAAGCGCGATACTTGTCGAGCGCTGGGATCACGTCTCCGCTCAACGCGGCCAGCGCCTGGTCACGTTTCTTGTCCATCAACAGCTTCTTGGCTTTCTGCCGGGCGACTTTGTAAGCGTCCCGATCCTGGCTAACGAGTTCAAACAGTTCCCGCTCCTCAGCAGAGCTGAGACCTTTTTCGATTTCCGCCACCTGCCCGCTGATTTCCTGGCTGATTGCATCATTCTGCTGGTTCAGCTTGGTTTCCTGTTCCGCATCGGTGGTCTCGAACAACTGCATGGTGATGCGGGCGTTGGTGATTGAGTTCTCAATGGTCTGGCGGGTCAACTCCACCGTGTTGTAGCGCTTCTGCATGGCCGCCGACATGTTGGAGTTCAGACGGCCGAGCCAGTTCAGCCCAAATCCGCCTACGGCGATCACGCACAGCAGGATGCCTCCGAACACCACTCCCAGCCGCGTGCCTATTTTTCGATCCTGCCAAGTCTTCATTGTTCTCCGCCTCTTGAATGATGTCCGTAAAGCTAATCTGCGATGACTGACTTAATGACTGTGTTCACTCCTAAGCTTGCAACTGCAGATTCGACGGCACGACTCCGCGCATCAGGCCGGGAACGTCGATGATCAACCCGACCCGTCCATCCCCCAGCACCGTCGACCCCGCAATTCCCGACACCCCTCTCAGCGCCCTGCCCAGGGGCTTGACCACCGCCTGCATGCCGCCCAGCAGTTCGTCGACTGCGATTCCAGCATGGAACCCGTTGACTTTCACGACCACAATGTTCTCCCGCTTGGGCGCTTCGCCCGACACGCTGAACACGCGCCGTAGTCGCACATAAGGAACGGCTGCTCCGCGAAGACTAAGAATCCCGCTGGTCGCCAGGCTGGTCTGAGGGCTCGTCTGCACGCTGCGCTGTTCCGCCGGCAGTTCGGTGCACTCCGTCACATGTTCCAGAGGGACGACAAA
>JBELAE010000157.1:0-10443 GCA_049509155.1 Candidatus Sulfotelmatobacter sp. | reverse complement strand
GTCGTCAATGTGGGCGACAGCGACCACAAAGTCGGCGATCACATGGAAAAACATGAGATCGAAAAGATCAACAATGAGCTGAAAGAAAAGCGCAAGAAGCCGGCGACGATTGAGCCGTTCTCGTTCTATCTCTCCGCGTGGGAAGAAGATCGCCACACCATTGCGCAGGCCAACGTCGAGCTCGACGACAAGGGCAAAATCGTCGCCGAGCTGGTTAACGCCCGTAAGGCCGGCAACTTTGTCCTGGTCAGCCGCGACGAAGTCGACTACGTCGACGTCAGCCCGAAGCAGCTGGTTTCCGTCGCCGCCTCGCTGGTTCCGTTCCTCGAGCACGACGACGCGAACCGCGCGCTGATGGGCGCCAACATGCAACGCCAGTCCGTGCCGCTGCTCCGCGCGCAGGCTCCGATCGTCGGCACCGGAATGGAAGGCGTGACTGCTCGCGACTCCGGCGCAGTCGTTCTCGCCCGCCGCAACGGCATCATCGATTCGGTCGACTCCGAACGCATCATTGTTCGCGTCGAAGGCGAGCACCATCCGACGCAGTTGTCGCGTGAGGTGGGCAGCGACATTTACCAGCTGACGAAATTCAAGCGTTCCAACCAGAACACTTGCATCAACCAGAAGCCGGTAGTGAAAAAAGGTCAGCGCGTACTGAAAGGCGAGATCATCGCCGACGGTCCCTGCACCGATCACGGCGAGCTGGCTCTGGGACGTAACGTCCTGGTCGCCTTCATGCCGTGGCGCGGTTACAACTTTGAGGACGCGATCCTCGTCTCCGAAAAGATGGTGAAAGAGGACTACTACACCTCTCTCCACATCGAGGAATACGAAATCGAAGCCCGCGACACCAAGCTCGGTCCGGAAGAAGTTACCCGCGACATTCCCAACGTGAGCGAGTCCATGCTGCGCAATCTGGACGAAGCGGGCGTGATTCGCATCGGCGCCTCGATCAAGCAGGGCGATATCCTTGTCGGCAAGGTTACGCCCAAGGGCGAAACTCAACTCACGCCGGAAGAAAAACTGCTGCGCGCCATCTTCGGCGAAAAAGCCGGCGACGTGCGCGACGCTTCCCTCTATTGCCCGCCGGGAATCGAAGGCGTCATCGTCGATGTGAAAATCTTCTCGCGCAAGGGCCAGGAAAAGGACGAGCGCGCGAAAGCCATCGAAGCCACGCAGATCGCGAAGCTCGAAAAGAACTTGTCGGACGAAATCCGCATTCTCACCGACGAGCGCCTGAAGCGCCTGGAAAACATCCTGGGCGGCAAGGAAGTGCAGGCTGACCTGCACGACGAGCGCACTAACAAGCGCCTGCTAGTTAAGGGCAACGTCCTCAACCGCGATGAGATCGAGCGCATCTCTACCCGCAACTTGAAACGCATTAAGTACGCGGACAAAGATCCTCGCGTAAACGAACAGATCGACGAGATCGAAGAGATGACTTCCCGTCAGATCGATGTGCTCAAGAAAATCGTCAACGAGAAGAAAGAAAAACTCACCAAAGGCGACGAGCTGCCGCCGGGCGTGATCAAGCTGGTCAAGGTCTATATCGCCATGAAGCGCAAGCTGAGTGTCGGCGACAAGATGGCCGGCCGTCACGGCAACAAGGGCGTGATCGCCCGCATTCTGCCCGAGGAAGACATGCCGTATCTCGAAGACGGAACGCCGGTCGAAATCGTCCTCAACCCGCTCGGCGTGCCGTCCCGTATGAACGTCGGCCAGATTCTCGAAACCCATCTGGGATGGGCCGGCTTCGTGCTCGGCGAGAAGATCACGACGCTGCTCCAAGAGAACACGCGCACCGAAGCCATCCGCCGCGAGTTGAAAGTATTGTTCAAAGACTCGCAGCTGTCCGACATCATTTCGGATATGTCCGACGACGAACTGGAATCCGTGGCCCCGACCCTCGCCAAGGGCGTGTTCATGGGATCGCCGGTATTCGATGGCGCGAAGGAAGGCGAGATCAAGGCGCTGCTCGAACACGCTGGTCTGCCGACCTCGGGCAAAACCACGCTGCACGACGGCATGACGGGCGATCAGTTCGAACAGCCTGTTACCGTCGGTTACATCTACATGCTGAAGCTGTCGCACCTGGTGGACGACAAGATTCACGCGCGTTCCATCGGACCGTACTCGCTCATCACCCAGCAGCCGCTGGGCGGCAAAGCGCAGTTCGGCGGACAGCGTTTCGGAGAAATGGAAGTCTGGGCCCTCGAAGCTTACGGCGCAGCCTTCATTCTCCAGGAGCTGCTGACGGCGAAGTCCGACGACGTATACGGCCGCACCAAGATTTACGAGGCCATCGTCAAGGGCGAAGCCGCCATGGAGCCCGGCGTACCGGAATCGTTCAACGTGCTGATCCGCGAGCTGCAATCGCTTTGCCTGGATGTGGAACTGATCAAGGCAGGCGAGAAAAAGCCCACGGCCAGCGCGGCGGCAGACTGATTTTTTGAAGCATGATTTTTTGAAACATGGCCGGCTGCGAAGCACCTGCGCAGTTAGGCCCAATCGAGATACTGGCCACGAGTCACGGACCACTGGCCACTTCTTCTCAGGTGCCGTAAGCGGTAACGACACTGCCGCAGGAAGCGGAGGACCACCTTGTTTCGTTCGAGCCCTTTCGAAATGGCAAATGTGATTGCGGACTTCGACGCCATCCGTATCAGCCTGGCGTCTCCGGAAAAAATCCGGAGCTGGTCGCACGGCGAAGTCACCAAGCCCGAGACCATCAACTACCGCACCTTCAAACCGGAGCGCGACGGCCTGTTCTGCGCCCGCATCTTTGGCCCGGTCACCGACTGGGAATGCCTCTGCGGCAAGTACAAGCGCATGAAGCATCGCGGCGTGATCTGCGACAAATGCGGCGTGGAAGTCACGCTCTCCAAAGTCCGCCGCGAACGCCTCGGCCACATCGAGCTGGCGTCGCCCTGTTCGCACGTGTGGTTCTTCAAGGGACTGCCCAGCCGCATCGGGCACCTGCTCGACATTTCTCTTCGTGACCTCGAATCCGTTCTCTACTTCGAGGCCTACGTCGTAGTCGAGCCCGGCGACGCTCCGGTAAAAGAGCGCGAAGTCATCAAGGACGAAGCGAAGTTCCGCGAACTCGACCAGCAGTACCGTCCCGCCGGCTTCAAGGCGATGATGGGCGCGGAAGCAATTAAAGAATTGCTGAAGCGCGTCGACACCGACGGCCTCTCCGTCGAGCTGCGCGAGAAAATGAAGAATGAGAGCTCGCTGCAGAAGCGGCTCAAGTACGCCAAGCGCCTGAAAGTCGTCGAAGCCTTCCGCAAGAGCGGCAACAAGCCGCACTGGATGATCCTCGACGTGATCCCGGTCATTCCGCCGGAGCTTCGTCCTCTGGTTCCACTCGATGGCGGCCGCTTCGCCACTTCCGATCTGAACGATCTCTACCGCCGCGTCATCAACCGCAACAACCGGTTGAAGAAGCTGATGGACCTGCACGCTCCCGAAGTCATCGTGCGCAACGAAAAGCGCATGCTGCAGGAAGCCGTCGACGCCCTGTTCGACAACGGACGCCGTGGCCGCGTGCTGCGTGGCGCCAACAACCGTCCGCTGAAATCTTTGTCCGACACGCTGAAAGGCAAGCAGGGCCGCTTCCGCCAGAACCTGCTCGGCAAGCGCGTCGACTACTCCGGACGTTCCGTCATCGTGGTCGGCCCCGAACTCAAGCTGCACCAGTGCGGCCTGCCCAAGAAAATGGCTCTGGAGTTGTTCAAGCCGTTCATCTATCACCGGCTCGAACAGACCGGCAACGTCACCACCATCAAGCAAGCCAAGGAAATGGTCGAGCAGCAGGAGCCGATCGTCTGGGACATTCTTGAAGAAGTCATTAAAGACCATCCGGTCATGCTGAACCGCGCTCCTACGCTTCACCGCCTCGGCATTCAGGCGTTTGAGCCGGTGCTCGTGGAAGGCAAAGCAATTAAGATTCATCCACTGGTCTGCACGGCGTTCAACGCCGACTTCGACGGCGACCAGATGGCAGTGCACATTCCGCTGTCTCCCGAAGCTCAGGTTGAAGCCAGTGTCTTGATGCTGGCTTCGCACAACATTCTTTCGCCCGCTTCCGGTCAGCCCATCACCGTGCCCACGCAGGACATGGTGCTCGGACTCTACTACCTGACCAAAGCCAAGCCCGGCGCGAAAGGTGAGGGCCGTGCTTTCGCCAACATCGAAGAAGTGCTGATGGCGCTGGATGCGGGCGCAGTCGAAACCCTCACGCCGATCCGCCTGCGCTATACAGGCGAACTGATCGACCTGACCACCGCTTACGACGATCAGGACATCATTCACACCGAGCCGGTTCGGGTCGAGCGCGCCTTCATCAATACGACGGTCGGCCGCGCGATTCTGAACGATCACCTGCCGAAGACTATCCCCGGCAGCAGCGATCGCATGCCCTACATCAACGGATTGCTCAAGAAAAAAGGCATCGGCGCTCTGGTCAACTACGGCTATCTGCGCTTCGGCCTTGAGACCACGGTCAAGATGCTCGATGAAGTCAAGACCTTGGGCTTCCAGTTCGCGACCAAATCCGGACTGTCGATCGGCATCGACGACATGGTCATCCCTGACAGCAAACGAACGCTGGTCAAGGACGCCGAGAAGCAAGTCGTCGCCGTGCAGCAGCAATACCTCGACGGCGCCATCACCAACGGCGAGCGCTACAACAAGGTCATCGAAATCTGGTCGGCGATCACGGAAAAAGTGGCCGACGAAATGTTCGGTGAAATGCAGCGCCGTGACAAGGAAGGCGATCTCAATCCGATTTACGTCATGGCCGACTCCGGCGCTCGCGGATCGAAACAGCAGATCCGCCAGCTCTCCGGCATGCGTGGATTGATGGCCAAGCCTTCCGGCGAAATCATCGAGTCGCCCATCACGGCCAACTTCCGTGAAGGCCTCACGGTGCTCGAATATTTCGTCTCGACTCACGGCGCCCGCAAAGGCCTGGCCGACACGGCGCTGAAGACGGCCGACTCCGGCTACCTGACTCGCCGCCTGGTCGATGTGGCGCAAGACGTCATCATCAGCGAGTACGATTGCGGCACGGTCGACGGCATCTACGTGCAGGGCATCGTCGAAGCCGGCGAAATCATCGAAGCGCTGCGCGACCGCATCATCGGCCGCGTGTCGCTCGAAAAAATCAAGGACTATGACGGCAACGTCATCGTCGACATCAACCAGGAAATCACCGAAGACCTCGCCGGATCGATTCAGGCCGCCGGCATCGAGCGGGTAAAAATCCGTTCCGTGCTGACCTGCGAATCGAAACGCGGAGTCTGCGTCATGTGCTACGGCCGCAACCTGGCTTCCGGACGCCTCGTCGAACTCGGCGAAGCCACCGGCGTCATCGCGGCGCAGTCCATCGGCGAACCTGGAACCCAGCTCACCATGCGTACCTTCCACATCGGTGGTACGGCATCACGAGTTTCCGAACAGTCGCGCCTCGAAGCCAAGAATGTCGGCAACGTGCGCTTCATCGGATTGCAAACCGTCAAATCGAAGTCCGGCGACTTGGTAGTCATGAACCGCCAGGGTTCGATCGCGGTGGTCGACGAGAAGAATCGCGAACGCGAGCGCTACTCGGTGGTGTACGGAGCGAAACTGAAAGTCAACGAAGGCGATCCGGTCACGCAGGGCCAGGTCATGGTCGAGTGGGATCCTTACACCTTCGCCATCCTGACTGAAATCGGCGGCACGATCCAGTTCAAGGACTTGCAGGAAGGGGTCACGCTCCACGAAGAGGTCGACGAAGTCACCGGCCTGTCGCGTCACGTGGTCGGCGATTCGCCCGACGAGAAGCGCCAGCCCGCGATCGTGGTCAAAGGCAAGGCCAGCAAGCGTTACCTCATGCCATCCCGCGCTCACCTTATGGTGCAGGACGGCGACACCGCTTCACCCGGAGACGTGCTGGCAAAGATCCCGCGCGAAACAACGAAGACCAAGGACATCACCGGTGGTCTGCCGCGCGTGGTCGAGCTGTTCGAAGCCCGCAAGCCGCATGAAACCGCGGTCATCAGCGAAATCGATGGCACGGTCAAATTCGGCGAGGTTTCGAAAGGCCAGCGCAAAATCTACGTGGTCGCCGACAACGGCACCGAAAAAGAATACTCGGTTCCGCGCGGTGTTCACATCAACGTGCAGGAAGGCGAGCGCGTGAAGGCCGGCGAACCTTTGATGGACGGCCCGCTCAACCCGCACGACATCCTGGCGGTGCTTGGCGAAAAGGAACTGCAGGCTTACCTGGTCAACGAAATCCAGGAAGTCTATCGCCTGCAGGGCGTCAACATCTCCGACAAGCACATTGAAGTGATTGTCCGCCAGATGATGCGCTGGGTGAAGGTCGAGGATGTGGGTGATACCCGGTTCCTGCTCGAAGAGCAGACCGACAAGTTCGCCTTCCGCGAAGAGAACGAGCGCGTGATTGCGCAGGGCGGCAAGCCGGCTACAGGAAGACCGCTGCTCCTCGGAATCACGAAAGCATCGCTCTCCACCGACTCGTTCATTTCGGCGGCGTCGTTCCAGGAGACCACGCGCGTGCTCACCGAAGCCAGCATCAACGGCAAGGTCGACCACCTGCGCGGCCTGAAAGAAAACGTCATCGTCGGACGCCTCATCCCTGCCGGCACCGGCATGGAGTACTACCGCAACGTGCGCCTCTCGCCAGAAATGGAAGAGGCCGCGGCCAAGGTACAAGCGGAAGTTTCGGCAGCCTACGAAGAAGCCGAACGCGCTCTTGAAATGATGCGTCACGAGGGCGAAACCGACGATCTGCCCGTGGAACTCCCCGCGGCCGAGTAACAAAAAACCTGAAGCAAACTTCGGGGGCGAATTCATTTCGCCCCCGAACCTGCTTCTGGTTACGTTAACCACAAATGCACGCCAACCCCCAGCGCTTGCGCGGTTTAGAACGCCGTGAAGACAGCACCGAACTTCCTTCTTTGCGTTCCGTGCCTCCAGGCCCTACTCTAGACCAGCGCATGCTACGCTTCCTCCGCCTCTTACGATTGGCCTTCTGGCGGGCCTTCGTTCACGACGCCTTCGCCACCGCCAAGGCCGCGGCCTATTCCTCGATTTTTACGTTCTTCCCGGTCCTGCTGATCATCGGCTCCGGTCTGGCCGCCTGGCGCAAAGGCGCGCCGTACCTGCGGGAAATCTCCTACGCCCTGGGCAGCATCCTCCCGACGGGCGGCAACACCGCTCTAAGTTTTCTCAAGGGAGCCGAGCAGCACCCGGTCGGCGTGCTAACCACGACCTCCCTGATCACGTTATGGACCGCCTCCGGCGTCATGATCTCCTGGATGGACGGTTTCCGCCGTTGCTACGAACTCCCCAAAACCTGGGGCCTGGTGCAAGAGCGCCTCATCGCATTTCTGCTGGTCATTTTCGCGCTCGTTCCCATGACCTTCGCCACGCTGCTGGTGGCCGTGGGCAGCAAGTTTGAAGCGCGCCTGCTGCCCTACATCGACCCCGATTTCAGCTTCTACGTTTTCCTGCTCTGGGGCGCAACCCGCTGGCTCATCGCGACCCTGACCAGCATCGCCGTGATCGCGCTCATCTACCATCACGCCGTCCCACGCACGCAACCCTGGCACAGCGTGATGCCCGGCGCCATGCTCGCCACCATTCTGTGGTTCTCAGTGACCGTCGGATTCCGCGCCTACCTGCAGCACTTCGGAAACTTCGCTACCATCTACGGATCGCTCGGCGCCGTCATGGCTCTGCTGGCATGGATGTACCTGATTTCCCTGGTAGTCCTGGTAGGCGCCGAATTCAACGCGCTGTTGTTCCCGCGAGCCATGCTGGGCAAAGAACTCACGGCGGTCAATTCCGCCAAAGCGTAGCAGATCGGATGTATCACCGACGTAACGGATCGAATCCATCACCGACGTAACTGACCTAATTCGTCACCGTGTGAGAGCGGCCCTCAAGGGCCGCGTCAATGTCCCAGATAGGAACGGGGCTTTAGCCCCTGGGGTTGCGAATAGACGAAGATTTGAAGCAGGTGTTGTACTCTACCAACATTCCTGTTTTGCGCCCGGAGAGAAATTGACACAGACGCAACTGCCCGCTGCCATAGTAGCCTCCGGCTCCGCCCTCCGCCGCGCGAAAATCATCTGCACCATCGGCCCCGCCTGCAACACCGAGCCAGCCATGCGCGACCTGCTCCGCCTAGGCATGGATATCGCCCGCCTCAACTTCTCTCACGGCACGCACGACGATCACGCCCACAACATTCAGCGCCTGCGCCGCGCCGCCGAGCGCGAGGGCCGCACCGTCTGCATCCTCCAGGACCTGCAAGGCCCGAAAATCCGCACCGGCCAACTGGAGCGCCACGAGCCCGTCCAGCTAAAGTCCGGCACAGTCGTGACCATCACTCCGGAAGATGTGCCGGGCACGGCCACGCGCATCTCGACCACGTTTCCCGATCTAGCCCGCGAACTCACGGCCGGCGCCCGCATCTTATTAAGTGATGGATTAATCGAACTTCGCGTTCGCGGCATCCGCGGCGACGACGTGCTCTGCGACGTACTCAACGGCGGCACGCTGGGCGAACACAAAGGCATCAATCTCCCCGGCATCGCGTTGTCGATTCCCGCTCTAACAAAGAAAGATCGCAAAGACCTCGAATTCGGCCTAATCCACGGCGTCGACGCCGTCGCGATTTCCTTCGTCCGCACCGCCGCCGATGTCAGCATGGTCAAGCAGATTATCGCCAAGCACAACAGCGACGTCCCCGTCATCGCGAAACTAGAAAAGCCGCAAGCCATCGATCATTTGGAAGAAATTCTCGAAGCCGCCGACGGAGTCATGGTCGCCCGCGGCGACCTCGGCGTAGAAATGGCCCCGGAAAAAGTGCCAGTCATTCAGAAGCATGTCATCCGCCGCGCCTCCGCGTGCCGCAAGCCCGTAATCACCGCCACGCAAATGCTCGAGTCGATGATCGAGAACCCGCGCCCCACGCGTGCCGAAGCCAGCGACGTCGCCAACGCCATCTTCGACGGCACCGACGCCGTCATGCTCTCCGCCGAAACCGCCAGCGGCCAGTATCCCCGCGAATCCGTCTCCATCATGGGGCGCATCGTCATCGAAGCCGAATGCAACATGGGAGACTTCGTCCAGTACCGCCGCCGCCGCGAGCATCGCGGACTTTCCGTCGCCGAAACCATCTGCGAATCCATCGCGCACTCCGCCGAAGACTTACCCATGGGCGCCATCGCCGTCTTCACCGAGACCGGCAACACCGCCCGCATGATTTCCAAATACCGCCCCAGGGTCCCGCTCTATGCCTTCACCCATTCGGAACCAGTGGTCCGTCGCCTGAATCTCTACTGGGGCGTGCATCCCGTGCGCTGCCGCCAGGCGCATTCCGCCGAACAGATGGTCACCATGGCCGAGCGGGATCTCGTCCGCCGCGGCCTTTTGAAGCCCGGCGACGTCCTCGGCGTAGTCGCCGGCACCCGCCAGCTTTCCGGCTCCACCAACCTCATGCGCCTCCACGTAGTCACAAGCGAAGAAGCCGAGAGCATCGCTCAGAAAAAACCGCGCCCCAAGAAATCAAAATCCAAGTAATTGGAAGAATCCCGAGCCGATGTGTGCCACTTCGAAAAGTGTCACAGCCGCACGGCGTTCGTAGCACATGCCGCCTAAGCTAGGTGTATGGACTACAGGCGCGGCACTCTCACGATCTTAGGGTTGATTGTTTTATTCAATTGCACTTTGTTCGCTTCTGCTTCAAACCCACTGCTTCCCCAACCAGTCGCAACTCTTGACCTATCCGAATTACTCCCCGAGATACCGGGAGAACTGACTCTGACGGCTGTGGCGTTCTCGCCGGACAACTCCATCACCGTGGGGATATGCCGAACGGCTGTTCTGGGTCCGAAATGTTCCCAATACATCGTCCAATGGGAGAGCGGATCTTTCAAACACATTGCGCAGACACAGGGACCTCCTCGATGGGGCGGAAGATTATCCGCCGATGGACGTCGCAGGTTGTTCGACCTCAGCGAAAGGAAGGTGCCTGCATTCCAACACCTGTTGGAGAGCCTTCACACCATCACGACCTTAGGAATGTCGGGGCCTGAGGACTCCAACCGCGAGGTTGTACGCGTGATTGATACTGTCACTCGGAAGTCGTGTTTTGAGTGGCGTCGAAGTTTCCCAATGAGATTAAACCAGGGAAGGTTTGCGGCGATTTCACCTTCGGGCGAACTCGTCGCCATCACAGCGGACAACAAGCTGTCGATTTATCGCCTTCCAGCAGTTTGCGAAGGTCCAACGAAAATGCGTCACGAGTAGAGTCAGCTTTATGGTTGGCGACAATCGCCCATTTCCCGCGCGCCCTTTGGCGCGGGAAACGGGAATTTTCGCTCCGTCCTTCGCCGCAAGCTATAATCCCCCCGTATGCCGCAAGAA
>JBELAE010000156.1:0-10461 GCA_049509155.1 Candidatus Sulfotelmatobacter sp. | reverse complement strand
GTCCCGGCAAAGACTGCCGCAGGCGCCGTATAAGTGGCACCGATCGTGTAGTTGAGAGTTCCCGTCGTAGGCAGGCTGCTGACCGTTTCGCCGCTCACGGTGCCGCAGGCTGGCGAACACGCCGCTCCGCCGGAGGTCAGCGTCCAAGTTACGGTTGGGGCAGTGGCAGAGTTACTCACAAGCCCGGAAAATGCCTCCGTACCCGACAGCAGAACCGGTAAGGGTTGGCTGGCCGTGCTGGTCGGGCTTACGCTGACGCTCGGCCCGACGACGGTAATGGTTTGCGATCCCGATGTGCCCGTGAAAAAAATGGGAATATTTTCGGTCGTATCCGTGCCCTGAACCGTAACGGTGTAATTGCCCGTCGCGGCGTAGCTATTGCTGGGGAACGACAGCGTGGGGTTTTCGTAGGCATAACCGCTGGGAAAGGTAAGGGGGACCGGGCAGGTCGAAGAAGTGCAACTCACTGCTCCAGTTACGGTTGGGGCCCAAGTGATTGTCGCACTTATGCCGTCGTCGACGGGCGGAGTGCCGGTCGCCGGTGCCAGACAGCCTATTTGGGCGTCCACCGGTTGTCCGATGGCTACGTTACCCAGGCCCGTATTTGGAGAGGGGGTCAAGGTTAGGGTGCAGACCGCACCCGCATTGACTTGCTGGCTCAATACCGTATCCGTTGAGGGGTTAGGCGACGTGGGACATGTAGGTTCCGAGCACGATTCCAGCGTCACCGTGAACACCGTGCTGGCGGGTAGATTAAGACTTCCACCGCTGCCTCCGCTGGTAGTCGACGACGAACCGCCTAAACCATTTACCCCCGGCTCCGGGTCACTACCAGGACAGTCGGTAATACCACCTACATTTGAATCGAAGGGCGCGCAGAATAAGGTGATGGAAGGGAACTGGCCGTTCACAGCCGTCGTTCCGAAATTGAGTGAGAAGGTGGGTGAGTTTGCCGAATTAAGATTAACAATTGTGCTGCCTAAAGCGGTGAGTTCGCCCGTGACCGCAGGCATTACCCAAGTCGATCCTTGAATGGGAGCACCGCCCCCGTTGGTCGTACCGATTAGGCCGGTCATAAACCACACGACCGGCGGATCGTTGGGATCCACTCCAGAGAAATTTAGCCCTTGCGGCCCGTTCCCTACCGTTACCGCGCTGACAGAAAATGACTCCAGCACGTCAACGCAACAGAAGCCAACATCGGCATAATCAAACACTAACCCCGACGACGAGGTACCCGCGACATAAAGGTATTGGAATATTTCGTCTTCCTCCGCCGCAGGCTTTGCCCCTTTCCTTACCACCCGCTTCACCGGGTGCTTTGCTGCCGTGGTGCCAAGAGAGATCGATTGAGGGAGCGATATTCCGATCGTGGTCGGAGTAGCGTTGTTGGTCAGTCCCACCGGCCCGCTATCGGAAACATTACATGAATACGCCGGCGGTGCGTTCGGGACGAAACAGTCAATCTCCCAGACTAGATTGTTAGCAGCGTCCGCAACATAAACTAGCCCCCCGTTTACTCCGGGAGCAAATGTTGAAACCATGCCGATGGGATTGGGAGCAGTGGTATCGGCTATCGAAACTGACTGGACCAACAGCGCGCTGGTTGGCGTCACCCCGTCGGGACAGTTCGTGTCAGTGTTGTCGGCGGGGCCAACTGCCGCTATAAACACGGTTGAGTTGCCCTGATCGCTAATGGCAATGAAGTAGCAAGAGGCGGTGTCGTTCTGAACGGCAATCGAGATCGGGTTAACGAACTTAAACGGAGAGGTACCGACCTGGGCTGCGGACTGCGAAGTCGCGGTCGTATCGATCTCCCACAGACCCGGCTCCGGAGGTGTACCCACCTTCGAGCCCAATACGAACACTTCGTTCATATCCGGGGATGCAGCGATCCCGGTAATGGCGGCGCCCAGAGCACCCGTCTGGGCGACGCAGCTCGCAGCTAGCAAATCGATGATCGAAACCGTGCCATTGCCCTGGTTCACCACATAGGCAAACACCGAAGTTCCGGGGGTGGCAATCACAATCGCGCCCGGCTGATTGAACAACGGTGCAGTGCAGGAACCCGTAGCAATGCTCACCGGTTTCGCCACGGCATTCGCCTGCGAGATCGTGCTGACGTCGAAAGCCCAAAGTTGATTATTCGCCTGGTCGGTTACGTAAACCAGTCGCGCCGGAGGAGTGTTGCTGCCCGCCGCTGGCGCTGCCGCAGTGCCCACCAGACCTGGAGCGGACTGTCCCGCTTGGGTGGGAAATGTCACGGTCTGCAGCGTGTCGTCCGAGTAACTTTGATTGCCCACGGAAACCGTCGCACTGCCGAAGACGGTCACCGTCCCGTCGGTCGAGTTCACTACATAGCCCAGCGACTGGGCCCCTGCCACCGAGCCCCCGCAAATGACCATCAACAAAAGCGTGACGGCTCGCGCCAGAATGGCACGGCCGCGCCGCTGCTCATGACTGGGATGGTACTGAGGCTGGATCCTGGAAGGTATGCAGGGTTCGATCACCGTATTCATATACACTCCTGACGCTGGCGGGCAAATCTCACGTGAGAGTTGCCCCTGCGAGACACGCCCATGCTGTCCGATTTTAGGGGAGTTGATCGGATGCCATCGAGTCCCTGGTGTTCACTACTACATGAACGCACGAAGCCCCAAGAAGCGACGAGGGAGCTCAGGCCGAGGGCCGGGTAACTCCCTTAATCAAGAATCAAGGAGGCGAGAATAAGCCGCGCAACTTCAGATTGTCAAGAGAAACCGGAGAGCATGGGACTACGCGGAAGTACCCCCCACACTAATGGGAGATTTTTTGATATTCGATGCGGTCGATAACCCAACCGTCAGGCAACTTCGTAAGATAGAACGTAGCAGTGTAGCTTGAAGACTGAACCTGGCCGCCGACTTTTATCTCCGTATCTTGAACGCACGCAACCGTCCCGGCGGTGCCGCTCACCTGCGCGGGACCATTCTTGTGAAGAGTCAGGTGAATGGATTCGGCATCTTTAAAGTTGTTCTGCATTTCCTTGAAAGTCTTGTCGCTCATACTCGGCCAAAGGTGCCGCAGCTGGCGCCGATCCTTCTGTTGGAATGCGATCACATAGGAGTCGAGCAGCCGCTGGATGCCGTTCTGGTCGTCGGATAGATTTGCGGGCGGCGTCACTGGCGCCGGTGTTCTGACCTCCAAATGAGCCACGTCCTTCGCGTCTCCGCCCGCACCGTGGGCCGCAAGGTAGTGGTTCCCGGATTCCGTGGGCGCGATCTTCATGGTCCCCTGCGGCTGCACTTTCTGGCCGTCGATGGTAACGTCGGTGGCGCCTTTGGTGTCCCAGCGCAACTCGGCCGACTGTCCCTTGTCGATGGTGTCCGGACTCACCGTCAGAGTGGCAGTTGGCGCTGGCGCAACGTTCGCAGGAACGTTCGTCGGGCCGTTCGCTGCATTGTGCGAGTTGGAATTCGGCAGCGTCGGATTTGGAATCGCTTTGAGTTCCGCCACCAGCGGCTGGCGCGAGCCCGCCTGCACCTGCACATTACGCTGCCAAACTCCGTAGCCATCCATCTTGACTTCCACGCTATGGGAACCCGGTGCCACCGGAACTGACAACCGGCCTGTGGTCGGGATCGACTCCGGCGGATGTTGGTCCACGGCCACGTGAGCTCCCGCAGGGCCTTGAATAATCAAGTACTGGCCAGTCGCAGTGCTCCTCGGACCCTTTTCCTCCGCCTTGGCCTCGCCCGAGCCCACGGTCTCTGCAGGGGTCGGCTCCGCCGACAGCGGAATTTCGAAATCAGTCTGGCCTCCCCGGGCCACATCAATTTTTCCCGCGTACCTAATGTATCCCGAACGCTCCGCATCCACGGTGTGCGAACCAACCGACAACCGTGGCGCACACGGGGACTGGCAAGCCTTGCCATCCACTCGCAAGGCAGCGTCGGAAGGAACCGCCTGAATATTCACCGCAACCGCACCAGCGCTCGACAGTTTCCACGCAATGCCTGCCACCACAATCACCAGCGCAGCTGCGCCGATGCCGAACCATTTCGCCTGGGACTTGATGACCGCCAAGGGTGCTGGCCGGAGCGCTCCCTCAACCGGGCCAGGTTGTGGCTGGCTGACCGCAGCGATTTCGCCTGGCGCGGCAACCCCCATCATCCGTGTAGCTTGCAACTGCGTTTTTTCAAAGACCTGCTGATCGGCTATCGTCTTGTCGATAATTCCCGGCGCAATCGACTTTCCGGCCAAACTTTTCTGCTGCTGTTCCAAACGCTGCAATCTTTGAATCTCTTGCTCGAGATTCGGATATCGCGGGTACATCTTCCGCAGCAGGCCCATCTGTTGCGCCGCTTCGCCGTAATGTCTCGCCCCTTCCAGCCCACCCGCGCGGTCGACGATACCCTGCACCGCTTGCTTCAACTGGAGCAGCGCGGCCAGTCTGGCATTAATCTCTTCGTTCCCCGGATTCCTTCGAATCGCTTCTTCCGCCATTCGGATCTGGGCACCGAGATCACTCTGCTTGGCTAACTCTCGGTCCAGATTCTCGCAAGCCTCATGCTTGCGCAGCAGTTCGGCCAACCCCTGAAACTCCGCCGACTCCAGGAATTGCGCGGGTTGCGCCTCCAGAAATTCCCTGGTCTCCTGCGAACCGTGCTCCCGCAAGATGCGCTTGCCTTCCTCCACGGCGTTTTGGATTCTCGCCCGCAGTTGCTCGGCATGGCGGCGCGCGTCCTTCAGCGCTGCGCCCACCCGGTCATCGGTGACGAACGGAACCTGCTCTTCCAGATACTCGGCCGCCGCTTGCGGTCCCTTCTGCGATAGAAGCTGCTGGGCAAACGACAGCACTTCTCCGACTAGCTTTTCCTTGGCCTGCAGCTTGCGCGAGGTCCGCAGCAAGTCTTCAATCTCAGTCCTTCCGGGGAATTCACTTTGCGCCGCCTCCAGCAGTCGAATTCCTTCCTTGAATTCTTTTCTTCGCAGCGCCTCCTGCGCCCGCTCCAGCAAACTACGCTTATGAACTTCCGCGTCATCGAGCGTCAGCCGGTTCTTGATGTCGGCCCGCAGCGACTCCAGCTGCGATTCTCCCGGAACCTCCTGTAGCGCCCTTTCCAACACCGAGAGAGCTTCGAGGGTCTTTCCCGCTTCCAGCAGCCCGTTGGCGGTGAGCAACCTCTCCCGCGCGTAGGCAATCAGCTTGACCCTTTTTTGCTCCGCTTCCGACAGAGCCTTCATTTTCAGAAGTCCGGGCTCCTGCGGATGGCGCCGCAATCCGTCATTCGCGATGGCAGATGCGCCCTCATAGTCTTCCCGAGCCAGCGCCTCCTCGATCTGCCGGCTCAGCTTTTCCAACTCCGCCTTGCGCAGTTGCTGCTCACGCGCGCTGTTCGCGGCCTTCAGGAGCGAGCGCAGTTCCACCGACGCCGAGTCAACCTTCTCGGCCTCGCTCAGCGTTTCCATGGCCCGCGTTAAATCTCGGGCTGCCAGCTGTTCGCGAGCATCGTCGAGGAGCTTGCGCATCTTCAGCTGACGATCCCGTTCTTCCACCTGCTTGAAAATCACGAAGCGCAGTGCTTTGGCCGAAGTCTCCTCGGGATCAAGTTCAAGAGCCTCGCCCACCGCTCGTTTCGCCTCGTCGAGATCCCCAGCCTGCTGCGCTCCCTCGGCTCGCCGCAGTGCCTGGTGCAGGCGCGCCGCTCGCGCCTTGGCTTCCCGCGCCGACTCGCGCAGGCGCACCAGTTCCTGGTTGGTCGCGTCCACTTCAATGGCCTGGGAAAGAATGCCGAGCGCGTCATCGTAGCGATGATCCTGAAGAGCCTCGTCGGCCTGGGTCCGCAGTTGGCGGGATTGCTCCGCACGCCGTTGCCGGCGAACCCGCTCCTGCACTTCGCCCAGCATCTGGTAGGCCTTGCTGTTGTGCTCTTCGATTTTTAATAGCTGTTTAAGGCATTCCTCCGCCTTCGTCCATTCCGTCTTTTGTATGGCCGCTTCTGCCCGCTGCAGCCATTCCGCCGCGTCCGTATGCTTCTGCTGTTCCCGCAAAAGCTGCAGGTCAAAAGCCAGGTCCCTGCAACTGGCATACCGGTTCTCACGGTTCTTCGCCAGAGCCTTGGCAACGATGGAATCCAGTTCGGCCGGGTAACCCTGCACAAAGGAAGCGATGGGCGACGGCGCGTCATGAATGATCCGGTACATGACCGCCGCCTCGCCCGCGGCCTGGAAAGGAAGCGCGCCCGTGAGCAGCCGGTAGAGGAGTACGCCAGTGGAGAAAATGTCGGTCCTGATATCCAGCGGTATGCTCTGGAACTGCTCCGGCGACATGTAGTTCAGGCTGCCAACGACTTCGGTGCGGCTGATTCCCGTATCGCCGATCCGGGCGATGCCGAAATCCACAATCTTCACGCTGTCGTCATTCAGCACCATCACATTCGCGGGTTTTACGTCGCGATGAATGATGCCGCGGTCGTGCGCATAGTTCAGCCCGTTGCAGACGGCAATGCAGATACCAAGCTTGTTGGCCAGGCTCAAGGAGCGCCCGGAGGAAATGATCGACTCCAGGCTGCTTCCCTCCAGATATTCCATGACCAGGTAGGGGTTGCCGTCCTGGCTGCCGAAATCGTAGATGGTGACAATATTCTGGTGTTGCAGGCCGGCCGTGGACCGCGCTTCCACGTCGAATCGCTTCATCAGAGCTGGGTTCGCTCCGATAATCATCTTGATCGCCACCAGCCGGTCCAACTGCGGATCACGGGCCTTGTACACCACCCCCATGCCGCCTCGGCCGATCAGGTCGACGATCTCGTACTTGCCGATTTTTGTGGGTTGGCCGACCAAATTCGACCCCTGTTTCCGGTGAGGGAGGTAAGCTGACCGGAGAAATTCCGAAAATCCCGGAGCCAAATTGTATTGCGTTCCCCTGCCCAAGTAAATGGCACTTCGCAGCCAATAGTCACTCATTTCCGAAATTATTCGGCCCCGATGTCATCCTGAGGGCGGCGACCGCCGGGCGAGGGACCCTACGTCGGCCAACACTGTCGACGCCGTGGACGGGAACCGCTTGCACCGCCCGCGGACATTGTCTATCCTAGTTCCCGGCCTTGTGGGAGGCCGTCGGTCCGCGTAGAGGGCGTAGCCCACTCACCTTGCATTTGCAGCACAACCCTACTTCCAGCCCGAAAACCACGCGGACAACGGGCGATCACGGAAGGAAGGTTCTATGAGCGGCCCTCGTCCTGTCTACTCCGCCGGCAAGCTCCCAGCCCGCGCCAACCTCGAGCACCTGAAGAACGAAGCCAAGCAACTCCTCAAGACCATGCGCGAGCGGGGTCCCGACTTGCGGAGCAAAGCGCAGAGTAAAGTCCCACTTTCCAAGGCCCAACTCCAGGTCGCCCGCACCTACGGTTTTCCCAGCTGGCGCAAGCTCAAGGCTCATGTGGATGCACTGCACGACTTTGGCCAGCAACTCATCAATGCCGTCCACGCCGGCGACCTGAAAACGATTCGAAAAATCCTCGACAAGAATCCAGAACTGGTGAATGCCCCTGCTGACCTGCCCCGTCTGGACAGGCCCAGCGACACGCTCAGCATGCGCTTGCTCCACCTCGCAATTGCGGAAGCCAAGGTCGACGTGCTGCGACTTCTAATCGAACGCGGCGCCGACCTCAACGTGCGCAACGCCGATGGCCGACTGCCGTTGCACGACTGCTTCGAGCTGAATCACGACGATTTCGCGAAAATCCTGCTGGACGCCGGGGCGGTAGCCGACGTGTGCACCGCCGCAGCCTATGGGATGCACGACGAACTTGAACAAATTCTGATTAAAGATCCGGCGGCCGCGAACGATTTGACCACTGGTAATTCTGCACTGGGTTGGGCGGCGTTTGGCCATCAACCAAAATCGGCGACAATCCTGTTTCAGCATGGCGCCGTTGCAAGTCGCCCGCCCTACGACGCCTATGCATGGGGGCCGGCGTCCGGCGTCGCTTCCATCGATGTCACCCGCGTCCTGCTCGAACATGGCGCAAACCCGAACTGGCGAGATGAGGAGGGTAATACTCCGATGCATCGTGTCATTCGGAGCCGCCTCGTCCTTGACCCCGCGAAGTTCATTCAACTTCTGCTCGAATTCGGAGCCGATCCAAGCCTTCGCAACCGTGAGGGACGCACGCCACTCGATGAGGCCGAAGCTCTCGCGAAGGCAGGCAAGAGCGCGGAAACATACTTCCCGGTTCGCCCGATCGGTCCGAAGAAACTTGAGCAAACTATGGAGATTCTTCGCTCGCGCCTGAAGAAAACATCCTGAGCGCCACGTTCGATCTCAGAACCGAGTCGCGCACTTCCAGTTCAAGCCGGTCGACCCGATCCTGCCGTCCGGGCGCGACGCAACAATTCAGACGAGTTCATCCGCCGGCAGTAATCCTCAAAACTCGGTCGCGGTCCAATCCAGCGCAAGTCCTCGACCGTATCGAAAACCGGCACATCAAGCCGCAAGGTTGCGAGCGTCCGGAACAGCAGAGCGTCATTCCACGACCCGAACAGCGATTCCGACAGCCCGCGGGCCTTGCGGATCGACGGATTCCATTCCTGCCAATCCTTCGGAATATTCTCCAGGTGAGGGTACTGCGATAACACCGAAGCTGCCGCCTTCTGCCCCCATCCCGCCACGCCGGGAAATCCATCCGCACTGTCGCCAACCACCGCCAGATAGTCCGGGATCGATTGCGGGCTCACTCCAAATTTAGCAACGACGCCGGCTTCATCGCGTAAGGTGTCGTGCCTTCGATCCATCTGCACGACTCGCGTGCCAACCACGCACTGTCCGAGATCTTTGTCTGGCGTGCAAATGAAGACTTGTTTGACGTGTTCATTCAGCGCGGCTTTCGCGGCGGCCGAGGCCAGTGCATCATCCGCTTCAAATTCGACCATGGGCCACACCAGCACGCCCATCGCTTCGAGAGCTTCCTCAAGAATCGGAAACTGCGAAAGCAGTTCCGGAGCCACACCTTCGCTGGTCTTGTACCCGGGATACAGGTCGTTGCGAAAAGACTCCACAACGTGGTCAGTCGCAACTCCGATGTGGGTTGCGCCCTTCTCGATCATGGATAAAACAGACGCCAGGACGCCGCGCGTTGCGCCGATTTCCTGACCGTTTACATCTTTCGCCGCAGGAACGGCGAAAAAGTGGCGGAACAATTCGTAGGTCCCGTCAATCAGGTGCACATCCATGCTGGCGCTCAAGCCGCGCTCGGCGCCAGCGGCAGCCACACCTGGAAACGCGTATCTCCCGGCTGGGAGCGCACTTGAATATTGCCTCGGTGCTTCTTCACAATGCGTTGCACCGTATCCAGACCCAAACCAGTTCCCTCGCCCACGCCCTTAGTAGTGAAAAATGGTTCAAAAATGTGCGGCTCGATCTCCGACCGAATTCCCGGGCCGTTGTCGCCGATTTCCACCACCACGCAATCGTCCTCGCGATACGTGCGTACTCGCAGCTCGCCCTTTCCGCCCATCGCGTCGATGGCATTGTCAATGAGGTTAGTCCAGACCTGATTGAGTTCGCTTCCGAAAGAGTCCACCAGAAACGGAATCTTCTGATAATCGCGCTTCACCTCGACCCCGCGCTTGAGTTTGTGATTCATGATAGTGAGCGTGGTCTCCAGCGTCTTGACGATATCCACGTTCTGCACCGGCGCCTGGTCCATGTACGTGTATTCCTTGATCGCGCCCACCAGATCGGAGATTCGCGACGTGCTGCTCTCAATCTGGTCCAACAGATCGGCGATTTCCACCGAAGCCGAGATCCTCACTAGGGCAGCTCTCGCGGTCTCGGCGCCCAGCGTGGCAAATAATTGTTCCAGCACCACGGGCTTGAAGTTTTTGCGCGCCAGATAAGCGGCAAGCTGCCACAGATCGTTTTGTCCGTGACTGCGAAGCAGCGAATCCAGCTGGTCCTCGAGATCGCTGGCCGTCAGGGCGTCTGGCGGAGGCACATCCGTTTGAATCAGCGAATTCTCCAGCTTCTCAATCTCAGCTTTATGCGCCGGCGTCAGCTCGCGCCTTCCCAGCTCGTGACTGGCGCTCTTGATACGCTTCAGAGTTTCGCGCAACTGACTGGCGGCACGTTTCGCCGCCGACGCAGGATTATTCAGCTCATGCGCCAGACCCGCCGAGAGTTTGCCCAAGCCGGCAAGCCGCTCTCGTTGCTGTTCCATCCGCGTAACTTCGCGGATGCGGTCCGACATCAGGCCCACCAGCCGCTGAGTCAGCTCGGGCATTTTCTGTACAAGTTCTGGAAACTTCGAGGCAGCAAATCGCAGGGCGAAGCTGTCAGACTCGGCTCGGCCGCTCACTGTAAACTGCTTCATCCGCGAAAACGGCAGCACCCCAGTGACGTCGCCCGGTTCCAGATCAAAGGTGACGGATTCGCCTCTAATTTCGCCACGCCCTTGCAGGTGTCCCTGAAGAATTACA
>JBELAE010000155.1:0-10538 GCA_049509155.1 Candidatus Sulfotelmatobacter sp. | reverse complement strand
CCGTTTGCGAAACTACGCTGAACTGCTTCGCATCCGGAGCGTGGTACGTCATGGTCACCACCATCTCTGCGTCGCGATCGCTGGGGACTCCGCGATACTGCATGGTGTAGACCCGCGTTCCCGCAAACTCTTCGAGAGCAGCGGCCCGCTGCGCATTTTTCTGCTGCAGATTTCTCACCACGTCTTCCACCGGCAGGGGGATACCCTTGACGGACGATGCAGAGCCATCGGCCTCCTGCGCTTGTACCCTGGTGTCGAGCAGAAGAAAACCGTGCAGCATCAGCAAAAGGGCGGCGGCCGTTACAGCGCCGTGTGAGTGAGTTCTCGCCATATGTTCTTCTTCAATCTCGCTGAGACGCCGCCGGTGAAGTCAGCCGTCTTCATATTAGCCCGAAGCCAATATTCCTCTGCACCTTTGACCGACAATCGGGAAGCGAAAATGGTAAGACCTTCCCGAATCAGGATTGGCTCCAAAGGCAACCAGATCCCGAACGCTGAATCGTGGCATTCTCCACTGAAGGTGACTACGTCTTCCCGTGGTTAGCTAGCATGGATTCTAGCGTTGATCTGTCTAGCGCACCGTGGCGGCGCGATCATCGCGGAACTTCTTCACCGCAAAAACGCCAATCAGGATGAAGAGGGCCATGAGCGCGAGTTGAGCAACCAGGAATGGCGGCTCTTTCTGCGTGGGAGCCAGCGCCTTCAGAGCCGGCACCTTCAGGAAGGATTGCACCACCGCAACGAAGGAATTCAAATAAAGCGCCAGCACGGCGCAGACCACGTAAATCCATCGCCAGGCGTGGGCCAGGTGAAACGCGTAGCGCGCGACAATCGCAACTGCCAACACAATCAGCGAAATAGCGCCGACCACGTGGGAGGGCAAAAGGTGCTCAACCGGAAATAGGTATCCGGTCGCGCTCGTCAAAACGGTCGTCACCAGAAAAAGCGCGGTCCAGCCGTCAAGCCGTTTCCCGGTCAGCAGTCCGTAAACCACGATGAACCCGGAAGCGATACCCGCCAGGCTCAGCAGGACGTGTACCAGGGTAAGCGTTGCGATCGTCATGCCCAGAATCATGATGAACTCCTTGTTCAGAACGAGCGAAAGTCGGAACGGCACGACCCGGCCGGGCCGCTGAAGATGAGGAATTGTATATCTGACGGCGGCAGTGGTTTTCATTTAATTCCGTGGGCGCGAAGCCAGAGTTGGAGCGTTCCCTGGGTCTGGATTCTCAACTCCGACTGCCCCACGAACAAGGTCGGCGATCAGGAGCCGGGGCAAGCCGTCAAACTTTTGTTCGTGATTCGTAACGCAAAACATTCTGTCGAAAAGTTCGCGCTCGCATCGTGGACAATACTGTCAACATTGAGGGGGGAGAGGAGTGGATCCGGACGACTGCCCGAATTGCGGCGGTAGTGGATTTGTTGCGAAGCCGGTGGACATGAACGGTAAGTCCGACGGCGTAGCATTCATCCGCTTGAAGTGTCCCGCTTGCGCGGGCACCGGACGGAAAAGCCCCATCCTGCCTTCGACCGCCGGCTGACCGCACGGCCAGCGGTGCTTGCGAAAGCGTTCGGAACCGGGCCGTCATACTTCCCGTCCTACGGTTGACGGTCCGGGCCGCGCGCCCCAACGTAGTTTCCCGGTTTGTCCTCAGCTTTATTCTGTAATCTCTGTTTCTCTGGATTGGATTCGCTTCAGGACGGTCGCGCCCTCAGGCAATTCCAGCCGCTTTGATCCGACTCTTCCGTCGGATCGAACCAGCCGTTTCAACCCGATTCCGTCCGTTAGCCTTGGCGCGGTAGAGCGCCTTGTCGGCCGCCTGCAGCACAAGCTCCGGTTGCAACCTTTCCCTGGCGGAGGTCGCGACCCCGATGCTGACCGTCACCGAGAGCGGAGCCGGAGATTTTTCCTGCGCGAGTTCTCGAATCGCATGCCCAGTGCGCTTCCGGCCGCGAGGCCGCTCGTTGCGGCGATCCGGTCCGCGCGGAACCTGGCGCCGGTCGCCGCTGCGCACGCGGAACTCCGAGGACGCAATCGCTGCCCGCAGCTGCTCGAGATGATCCACCACTCCGGAAGTAGTCTTTCCCGGAAACAGGATGTTGAACTCCTCCCCGCCGCAGCGATACGCCTGTCCCCCGCCGGTTACCCGTGACAAACTCACCGCGACCAACTGCAAAACCTGGTCGCCAGTGTCGTGACCGTAGGTGTCGTTGAAGCGCTTGAAGTGGTCGATGTCGACCACCGCGATCGAATAGGGATGCTGCAGCCGCAGGAGCGCATCGTTAAAGGCGCGCCGCGAAGGCAGCGCTGTAAGTTCATCGTGATAGGCGAGCAGATAAGAGTTCTCGATGATCGAAGCCGTGAGGATGCACGCTGCGGCGGCCAGGTACAGGGTCGACACGCGCGCCGTCCCGCTGAAACGCAGGCATAGAAAGAAGGCGGAGAGCGACCACAGCAAGGCGCTGTCGAGCGGCTTTCGGGTGATCAGAAACCGCACCAGCAGCAAGACACCAGCACCGGCGAATATGAGCAGGGCATAGCCCGGAACAGGGACCGGCAACGAGGCCGCAGCCACAACATGATGCGCACGCGCAGTAGTCGCGGGCAATTCCTGAGCCGCGCGGCACAGCACCGCCACGATTACCGATTGCACGAACAGGAACAGCGCGACGGGCGCAGTCGCGGGAACGGTAAAGCCGCGCTCCTGCACGAGCGCGATCAGAACGAAGTTCAACGGCACCAGCACGGCCGCCGCCTGCAGGGCCGTCCAGCCAGCGGTTCCGGGTGACATATGTCCAGCCCCGAACAAAGCAATCGATTCCTGGGCGAGAAACAGCACCAGCAACGCAAAGAAGCTGCGGCTGGAATGGAATCGCCAGGCCAGGAGCATCCCGCCGCCGAGTGCGCAATAGGCCAGAAAGCTGAGAGCGGGCAGAGCCAGCGTCAGCCAGCCAGAATATACGAGCACCGCGACGCCCAAGAGCAGAACTCCACCCGGCAGCAGCAGAGACTTTAGTGTCGTTTTGCTCCACACCCGCAAGAATGACTCCCGTTTGGAAAAACTCCTTCGGAATTATCTCTGGCGAGCGGAAAGGAAAGAATTGGCCGCGAAGGTTCCGATCAGCAGATTCGGATCAATAGGTTCGGATCAGACGATCGGGATCATAACATTCAGCCCAGAAGACTCGAATTCAACGGTTCGCACCAAGAACTTTCACTAGATTGAACCTCCTACGCACGCCGCGTCTCCCTAATTGACACCGAGGACCATTCCTGCACCTACAGACTTTTGTGCGGGCACAGTTTTGGCTGCAGTTGAGCCGCTTCTAACTAGACTGGGGCTGTTGGATTAAGGACGGTTCAGATTATGCGAATTCTTATTGCGGAAGATGATGAAGCGTTAGCCAAGTTCGTTCGCCAGGGCCTCGAGAGCGAGCACTACTCGGTAGACGTTTCATCCGATGGGGAACAGGCACGAGCGGCAGCCACGGAGTTCGAGTACGACGTGGTTATCCTCGACCTGAACTTGCCGAAGCTGGATGGCGTCAGCGTGCTGCGCCATCTGCGGTCGAAAAAACCCAGCCTGCCGGTGCTGGTGCTGACCCAGCGCACCCGAGTCGAAGACCGGGTGCAGTGCCTCGACACTGGCGCCGACGATTATCTGGCCAAACCTTTTTCGTTCAGTGAACTCTCCGCCCGCATTCGCGCGCTGGTGCGGCGCAGTCACTTGCCGTCGGAGTCGGTGTTGCTCGCCGCCGATCTCAAGGTGGACCGGGTACAGCGGCTCGTCGAACGCGCCGGGCTCAGAATTGAGCTGACCTCGAAGGAATTCTCGCTTCTCGAATACCTGATGCTCAATCTGGGGCGCCGCGTCACCCGCTCTATGATCATTGAGCACGTCTGGAATCTTACTTTTGATACCACCACCAACGTGGTCGACGTCTACATCAATTACCTGCGCCGCAAAATTGATGACGGTCACGCTCTCAAGCTGATTCACACCGTGCGCGGGGTGGGCTACGAGTTGAGCGCTCCGGCCGAACTGCCCACAACCGAGTTGCGAACCGGGGTGGGAATATGAGCGGCGCCGCGGCTCGGCCCGCGCCGCAGCTCCCGCCGGAGCCGTCGTCCCAGGTCGATCGCCAGCTCGATCACCAGTTCGATCACCAGTTCAATCACCAGCCTAATCTTGGGACAACGCCGCCGGGCCGCAGCCCGCTGGCCCACCTGCTGCATGCTCTCAACCAGCCGCTGACCGGGCTGCAGTGTTCGCTGGAACTCGCCGTGGCGGGTCCGCGCCCCATTGAACAATACGTTCGCGCGCTGCGCGAGGGTCTGGAACTTACCGGCCGGATGCGAATTCTGGTCGAGGCCATCCGTGAAGTGGCCGACACTCAGCCCTCCAACCCGGAAGAGTTGGAACCAGTCCTGCTGGACCAGCTGCTGCACACGACCGCGACGGATCTATTGCCGGTCGCCGAGTCCAGGAGTGTGCGCCTGGCGTTCGAAACCCTGGCGCCGCAAAACCCGGCGGCGGAAAATCCGGCCGGGCTGCCGGTGTACGCCGATCGCCGATCCTTGGCGAGCCTGCTGTTTCGCTTTCTGGAGTCCGCCTTGAGCCTGACGCGGGAGGGAAGCGAATTGCGGATCGCGGCTGCGCCGGAAGGGCAACACGCCTCGCTGGTGGTCGCCTGGAATCCAGGGCCACCTCCTGAGCACTCGCCCTTTTCCCGGCCCGAAGTAGGTTTGCTGATCGCTCGGGCGGGTTGGGAGGGAGCGGGCGCGGAATGGATCCATACCCGGACGGAGTCGACCGAGACTTGCACCGTTCGACTGCCCCTGGCTCCCCCTTTGGCCGCACGCTAACCGTGCGAGATTCTTGGAGATCTGACATGAGCGCTCTGCCCACGATGCCCCCCATTCCATGGTTCACCCCCACCGGCACAGCACTGCCCGGCGGAACACTGCCCGGCGGAACACTGATCGGCGGAGCACAGATTGGCGGAGCGCTGATCGCCAGCCCGGACAGCGCCCTGCGCCAGCAGGTGCTGCACCGGCTGAATGGCCGCTGCCGGCCCGTGCAGCAGGCTTTGGGCGGCGCCGACGCGCTGGCCGAGCTGGAGAAAGGAGACTGGCAGGTGCTGTTTCTCGACCGCCGGCTTCCCGACCTCGATGCCGAGGAACTCATGGCCATCATCCAGCGCCGCTTTCCCTCGACCCAGGTGGTGATGCTCGACTCCGACGGGGCGCGCTCGATTGGTATTGATGGTGAGATTGATAGTGATATTAATCGTGCTGCTGATCGTGCCTCTGATAGTGATGACGAGAACGATGAGGGCAACGGCCAGGACAGCAACCATAGCAGCGACAACGGCAGGTTCGTCGACCACAACCGTGGTTCAGCCGCCGGTCCGAGTGGCCCACCCATGCCGCTGCTGGTGAGTGCGGAGCAGCGTGGAATCAGGCGAGCGGCTGTCGAGCCTCTGCCGGGAATGATTGGGACCAGCGACGCCATGCAGCGGGTGTACCGCATGGTGCGCCTGGTGGCAGCGCGTTCAACCACCGTGCTGGTTGCCGGCCCTACCGGAACCGGCAAGGAACTGGTGGCGCGTGCCCTACACAGCCTTAGTCCGCGGTCGGCCAAACCGCTGGTGGTGGTGAACTGCGCGGCCATTCCCGAAGCGTTGCTGGAGTCGGAAATGTTTGGCTACAGCCGCGGCGCCTTCACCGGCGCGGTCCAATCGCAACTCGGCCGCATCTCCGCAGCTCACGGGGGGACGCTGTTTCTGGACGAGGTCAGCGAGCTGCCTCTGGGGATGCAAGCCAAGCTGCTGCGCTTCCTGGAGCAAAAGGAGATTCAGCGTCTGGGCACCTCCGAAATCACGCGCGTGGATGTGCGCGTCCTCGCCGCCAGCAACGCCGACTTGGCCAACCGGGCCGCGCGCGGAGCCTTTCGCCTGGATCTTTTCTACCGGCTGTCGGCTTTTCCCATCGAGTTGCCCTCTCTGGCCGAGCGCCGCGCCGACATTGTGCCGCTGGCCGAACATTTTCTGGCGTGTATGTCGGCGGCCATGGAAACTCCCTGTCCGCGCCTGCGGGAAGAGGCCATTCAAATGCTCGAGTCCCATCCCTGGCGCGGCAACGTGCGCGAACTTCAGCACGTCATGGAGCGGGCATCCATCCTGGTGGAGCAGGGCGATACGATCGCCGCCGAGCATTTGTACTTTTCTTATCCCCACAACCCTGAGCCCGCGCAACGCTGAACCACAGAACCTTGAACCACGCAACTCCGAACCATAGCCACTGGAACTCTGAGAGAAATCTTAGGCCTCGGCGCGTCCAATTGGCACGCACCGTGCAAATCTTGCCGTGAGTCATGACTTCTTTGCCTATGCCGAGTTGCTGGCCCGAGCGGGCTTTGCCCGCTGGCGCTCCCGGTTGCAGCGAATCTGCCGTTGTCCCCACTATCGGCAATGCAAGCCTCGAGGATGAGCAGTTCCTGTTGCACGCCTTTCGCAGCTTCGCCGAGGCCGCCGGTTCGCTCGAACAGTCCTACGGGAAGTTGCGCGCCGAGGTCGAACGCCTGCGCCGCGAGCTCGAGGATACGCAGTCGAAGCTTCGCCGCGAAGAGGCGCTCGCGGAAATTGCCTCGGTGCTGGCGCACGAAATCCGCAACCCGCTGGGCAGCCTGGAACTGTTTGCCGGCTTGCTGGCCGAATCCGATCTCGACTCCGACTGCCGCACCTGGGTCGGGCATGTGCAGGCCGGGCTGCGCACCCTGGCCGCGACCGTCAACAACGTGCTGCACTTTCACAGCCTGCCGGAACCGCAGCGCGCTCCCGTCGATCTGGGTGAGCTGCTGGGCTGGGCGCGCGATTTTTTCCGGCCTCTGGCTCGGCAATCGCGCGTGGCGTTGAGCCTGCAGAACCGCGTGGCCGGAGTTTTGTTTCCTGCCGACCGCCATCGCCTCGAGCAAGTGCTGCTGAATCTGGTGCTCAATGCGATCCGTGCCATGCCCGGAGGGGGCTGGATCGAACTGGGTGGGCGCAAGATTCAACAGGGCCGGGCGGTCACGCTGGTGGTCTCCGACACTGGCCCGGGCATTTCTGCGGAGCATCTACCGAGCATCTTCGAGCCCGGCTTCAGCACCCGCGCCGGCAGTCCGGGCCTCGGCCTCGCAGTCTGCCGCAAGATCGTCGAACAGCATGGGGGAACCATTACGGCAGGGAGCTGTCCTGGCCGGGGCGCGACCTTTACTTTGATCTTTCCCCTCCCCTTTCCTCTCAACCCCCAGCCCGCAGAAGGAGTGACAGAATGAGTTCAGGAACGAATGCAGGAACGAGTTCAAGCATGCACCGGGTTCTGGTAGTCGATGACGATCTTGGCATGCGGGCAGCCCTCGAGGCCCGCTTTCAGCGCCGGGGATGGCAGGTTGAAACCGCGGCCAGCGCCGCGGAAGCCATCGCCTGCTTCCGCCGGGGAATACATGAGCTGATCGTGACCGACATACGCATGCCGGTCTGCCTGCCCCGCCGTCCGTCCGAAGGCATGCCCGATGGTAGGGCCAATGATAATGATATGGCCGAGGAGGACGGTTTCTTTGTCATGCGGGCGGCGCGGGCGTTGGCTCCGCATACCGCGGTCATTCTGCTGACTGCGTTCGCCAGCGTGCCCGACGCGGTGGCCGCCATGAAGGACGGCGCCTGCGACTATCTGGTCAAGCCGGTTTCCTTCGAACAGCTCGAGCAGACCGCCGAGCGCATCCTGGCCCAGGCCAGAACCCAGTCCGAAGCCCTGCAAAACCTGGTCGGGCACGCTCCTGCGTGGCTGCGGGCGCTCGATCGTGCCCGGCAGGCCGCGGCCAGCACGGCGGACGTCCTGATAGAAGCCGAGAGCGGCACCGGCAAGGAGCTGGTGGCGCGCCTAATTCACCGCCTCAGCCCGCGTCGTGACCGCGCCTTTGTGGCAGTCAACTGCGCTGCGTTTCCCGAAACGCTATTGGAAAGTGAACTGTTCGGCCACACCAAAGGCGCCTTCACCGGCGCGAGCTACGCCAAGCCGGGCAAATTCGAGCTGGCTCACGGGGGCACGCTCTTGCTCGACGAAGTCGGCGAGATGCCGCTTGGGCTGCAGCCGAAGCTCCTCCGCGCCTTGCAGGAGCGCGAGTTCGACCGCCTGGGCGATACCCGCACCATCCACGTCGACCTGCGCGTGATCGCCACCACCAACTGCGCCCTGGCCCGCATGGTGCGCGAGGGCCGGTTCCGCGCCGATCTTTATTACCGCCTGAACGTCATCCCGCTGAGTCTGCCGCCGCTGCGCGAGCGCGCCGGCGACATCGGGGAGCTGGCCGAATTCTTCGTCCGGCTCTACTCTCCGCCGGGCAAGGCCCTGCGCCTGACCCCGGAGTTTCTCGCACAGCTCGAAGCCCACTTCTGGCCGGGCAACGTCCGCGAACTGGCCAACTGCCTGCGCCGCGTCGTGGCTCTGGCCACTGGACCCGAGATTGGCGCAAACGCGCTCGAAGGCGCCGAATGGGAGAGGACGGGCGCGGACGCGGCGACGATTACCGGGACCACGCCGGGGATGATGACGAGGATGATGACGGGGACGATGACGGGGACGATGACGACGATGGCTGCGCCTTTGCAGCCATCCGACATTTCCTGCCTTCGTCCCGGAGTCTCTCTCGGAGAGATGGAGCGCAAGCTGGTTGAAATCACCCTCGAAGCGACCGGCGGCAACCGCTCGCGGGCCGCCGAATTACTGGGTGTGAGCCTGCGCACGGTGCGCAACAAGGTGCGCAGCTACGGGCTGCCCAGCTGCAGCGGTTATGCCCATGATTAATTTGGGGAAGTGAAGCTGGGGTAAGTGAAACTCAAGCATCAGGAAGCCGATTATGCGTGAGCCGAGCATGAGGAACGCAAGTATGAGGAACCGAGCATGAGCGACCGTGCGATTGACGCTCTCACCGACTCTCTGAGCCACTTTCTCGACGTGGACGTGGCCCGCTACAAGCTGATCGCGACCAATCTCGCCAACATCGACACTCCCGGCTACCACACCCGAGACCTGGATTTCCGCGCCGAGCTGAGGCGCGCGGCCACCGAGGATTCCGCAGAAGATTCCGCCCTGGCAGGCGGCCAGTTGGTCTCGACATCCTTCCGACCGGGCACGCGCCAGATTCCCGCGCTGCCCATTCGCGGGCGGCCAGTGCGCGGGCTGATGGAACGGCCCGATGGCAACAACGTCAGCGTCGAGCGCGAGAGCCTGCTGCTGGCCGAGGCGCAGATGAAATACAACCTGGGGGTACAGCTGTTGAAAGACGAATTCCATACCATCTCGCTGGCCATCAATTCCGGAGGCTCCACATCATGAACTTATTTGGAATGCTCGAAGTCAGCGGCTCGGCTCTGGCGGCGGAACGCTGGCGGGCCGAAGTCGTTTCCGTCAACATGGCCAACGCCGAAACCACGCGCACTCCCCAGGGCGGGGCCTATCGCCGCCAACTAGTGGTATTTCGCGCCCTGCCTGGGCCTCGATTTCCTCTGCTGCTGGCCTCCCTGCACCCGAGTCTGTTGCAGCGTGGGCAGCAGGAGGGCGTACGCGTCGACCGGGTCGTCGCCGACGCGACTCCGCAGCCCCGGCGTTACGAACCCGGACATCCCGATGCCGATGCTCAGGGGTATGTGAGCTATCCCAACGTGAATCCGGTGATGGAAATGACCGACCTGCTGAGCGCGGTCCGGGCCTACCAGCTCAACGCTGCCGCCGTGCAGGCCGCCAAGAGCATGATTCAGCAGTCGCTGCAGATCTTAAGCTGATCGACCGTGAGCTGATCTCGACTATGCCGGAGACTCTATTATGAATGGCGCCATCGCTTCCTCTGCCCTGCGCATCCTCCCCGCCGACGCGGACTCGTCTTCGCTGCAGCCCGCGTCGGCGTCCGATTCCGAGTCTGGCTTTCGCGAAGTGCTGCACGGCGCCATCGACGACATCCAGCAGCTCGAAGGCCAGGCCGGAGCTAAGGTTGCGGGCGTAATCGAGGGCAGCGGCACCGACGTGCACACTGCCCTGATTGCCGTCGAGAAAGCCGATCTCAGCTTCCAGCTGATGATGCAGGTGCGCAACAAGATTGTGTCCGCCTACGAGGAAATCTCGCGCATGCAGTTCTGAACCTAGTTCTGAACCTAGTTCTGAACTTAGTTCTGAACTTCCCGCCGCGAGAAAACTCCAGGCGCGGAGCCGGGATGAAGTTCGCGATCTGAAAACGGCGGCATGAAAATCTGAAGCTCGGAGGGTACCAGCAAGAAAGGCACCAGCAAGAAAAATGGCCAACACTCCCCCATCCCCGGGCTCCGGAAACGACGTGCTGCACCGTCTGGGACAGTTCCTTCAGGGACTGACTCTGAACCAGCGGCTGCTGCTCGCCGGCGGCGCCGCGCTGGTGGGCGCGACCCTGTGGATCTTCGTGGCGCTTCTAGGCCAGCCGAAGTATGTGACCTTATACTCCGGACTGCGTCCCGAAGAAGCGCAA
>JBELAE010000154.1:0-10592 GCA_049509155.1 Candidatus Sulfotelmatobacter sp. | reverse complement strand
GGCTGCCCCTGCAGGCGCAACTTCACCCCGCTCTTACGCAGTTCGCCCGCGCTGAGATCGAGTTCAAACACTCCAAAGCGCGCAACTCGGCTGCGATTTTGCGCCACGACGCCGTAGTGTAGCAGGTGCCGGGGCGGTTCGACGGCAACTTCGTTACCGCCGATTCACGCAGATTCCACGGATTTCTCTTGTGCGTTTTCAAATCCGCGTTGCTCCGCGTGCATCCGCGGAAATGAAGTTGCATGCCAATGCATGGGGCGCCCGTCGCTCCCAGCCGCTACAATATTCGCGTGCCCGATCGCTCTCCCCAGCACGAGGACGAACCCAAGCATCGCCGCCACGCCCTCTACGCGTCGGAAGCCACCGGCCTGCTGCTGATCGCGTTCGTGCTGCTGATCCTCACCCTGGTTCGCTACTGGCGTTACATTCACTGGAGCCTGCGCTGAGCCTCGCACCTTGAACTTAGGTCAAATCCATAACGCCGACCAGCCAGAAACCGCTGCGCCCCGGCCGCTGCTGGTGGTGATTCTCGGCCCCACGGCCAGCGGAAAGACGGCGCTGTCTCTCGCACTCGCGGAGAAGTTTGCGGGCGAAATCGTCAATTGCGATTCGGTCGCGATGTACCGCGAGTTCGATATCGGCACCGCCAAGCCCAGCGCCGAGGAACGCGCTCGAGCCCCGCACCACCTTTTCGATTGTGTCGAACCCACGCAGTACATGACGGCCGGCGAATATGCCCGCCAGGCCCGCCAAGTGCTGGCAGAAATCAGCCAGCGCCAACATTTGCCCATCGTGGTCGGCGGCACCGGCCTCTATCTGCGGGCTCTGCTCGAAGGGCTCTTTCCCGGACCGCAGCGCTCAGAAGAATTACGCGAACGCTTGCGCGAGAGCGCGGCACGCCGCGGCTCCGGTCATCTGCACAAAATCCTCCGCCGTCTCGATCACGCCGCTGCCGAGAAGATTCACGCCAACGACACCCCCAAGCTGATCCGCGCCATCGAGGTCTGCCTGCTGTCGCCGAAACAAACGCCTTCAAGAAACGACGCTCAAACAACCCCCCCGCGCCAGAAGATGTCCGAACTCTGGCAGCAGGGTCGTGACCCGCTCCGCGCCTTCCGCATCCTGCGCCTGGGCCTCGATCCCGGCCGCGCCGCGCTCTACGACCGCATCAACCAGCGCGCCCGCCAGATGTTCGAAACCGGCTTGATCGAAGAGACAAACTCCCTGCTCGAAAAATACGGCACGACCGCGCAACCGCTCGCCTCTCTCGGATATAAGCAAGCCGTCCAACTCCTGCGCGGAGAACTCACCCGCGATCAGGCCATCGAGTCCGCTCAACAAGCCCACCGCAACTACGCCAAACGCCAGATGACCTGGTTCCGCCGCGAGCCAGAAGTGCAGTGGCTGAAGGGCTTCGGCGACGACGTAGGAACCCAGCAGGAAGCATTGAAGCGAGTAGCAGCCGGAAGTTAGAGGGATGCTCGTGCGGAGAGGTGTTATGTGGGGACGGCCGCCCTCGGCCAGCTTGCCCTGAGCGGAGCCGAAGGGTCGAGCGCAGCTCGACCAGGTTTTGCCGCCAGCCGACCGCGGCTGCCCTCACATAAACCTTGAAAACACCCACCCCCTTCTCTTCTGCTATCGTTTCCGCATGCTGCGAAACCTCCTCGCCGTTTGCCTCGCCCTGACACTCGCTCTGCCAGCATTCGCCAAGGACAAAGAGAAAACCAAACCCGCTCCCGCTCCCGCCACGCGCGGCGACCGCTGGGCCGAGCGCACCCTCCGCAAACTCACTGTCGAAGAAAAAGTCGGCCAGGTCTTCATGATCTGGTGCCGCGCCAGCTTCCTCAACGTCGAAAGCCCCGAGTACCTCGAATGGCTCGAGTCCATGCGGAAATATCACGTAGGCTCGTTCGCCATGTCGGTGCACGTCGATGGCCCGTTCCTTCTGCGCACTGAGCCCTATGAAGCTGCCGAACTGCTCAACCGCCTGCAGCGCGAATCCAAGCTGCCGCTCTTGTTCGCCGCCGACTTCGAACGCGGCGTCTCCACACGCCTGATGGGCACGACAAATTTCCCTCACGCCATGGCTTTCGGCGCCGACGGCAAAATCGAAGACGCCGAGACTTTCGGCCGCATCACCGCCCAGGAATCTCGCGCCATCGGCGTTCACTGGAATTTCTTTCCCGACGCCGACGTCAACTCCAATCCCGCCAACCCCATCATCAACACACGTTCCTTCGGCGAAGACCCCCAACAAGTCGGCAATCTCGTCACGGCCTACATCAAAGGCGCGCACGAAGCCGGAATGCTAACTACGGTGAAGCACTTCCCCGGCCACGGCGACACCGCCACCGACTCACACCTCGGAGTCGCCAGCGTGAACGGCGACCGCACCCATCTCGATTCCATCGAACTTCCCCCTTTCCGCCAGGCCATCGCCGCCGGCGTCGACTCGGTCATGGTGGCGCACGTCACCGTCCCCGCGCTCGATCCCGACCCCAACCATGTCGCCACAATTTCGCCCGCAGTCGTCACCGACCTGCTCGAAAAGCAACTCGGATTCAAAGGCCTCATCGTGACCGACGCCCTCGACATGGCTGGTCTGACTCATCTTTTCGCCAACGACATCGGCCGCGCCGCTGTCGAAGCCTTCAAAGCCGGCAACGACCTGCTGCTCATCCCAGCCGACCTGGGCGCATCCTACGAAGCCATGATCAAGGCCGTCCGCTCGGGTGAGATTTCCCAGCCACGTCTCGACCACTCCGTTCTCAAGCTCCTGAAAATAAAAGGCCAGCTCAACCTTCAGGAGAAACGCACGGTCGATCTCCCTACGATCGCCGCAAGGGTCGGCAAGCCCGAAAACCTGGCCTTCGGCCAGCAGGTGGCCGACTCCGCCATCACCCTGGTGCGCGACAACGGCAAGGTCCTCCCCTTGAAATCCAAGGGAACCGCCAAGGCCGGCCTTCCGTATACCACCAGAGAGGAGACGCATAACCAGACGCTCGCCGTCCTCTTTAGTGACGACGTCCGCACCGATTCCGGTCGCGCCTTCGGTCGCGAGTTCCGCACTCGCATTCCGGACGCGCGCGTGATTTATGTGGATCCCCGCATCGCCGCCGGCATGAGCGATGAAGTTCTAAAAGCAGTCGACGAGGCGCAAACCGTGGTCGCATCAGTCTACGTGATTCCGACGGCGGGCAAGGTCGGCAATTCGGTCGCCATGGCCGACTCGACCGGCACGCTCTTGCAGCAGTTACTCGACCGCGCCGCGGCAAAAACCGCGATCGTCGCCATGGGCAATCCCTACCTGGCCAGCGATTTCCCCAAGATCGAGAATTACATGTGCACGTTTTCCAACGCAACCGTTTCCGAAATAGCCGCCATCAAAGCTCTTTTCGGCGAGATTCCCATCCGCGGCCATCTCCCTGTCACCATTCCAAACGTCGCTCAGCGCGGCGCCGGACTCGAACGCCCGGCGCAAGTCGCAACTGGAGGCTCACCGCATGCGCAGAACTAGTTTTCAATCCATCAGCCTTCGACTCGCCAGCAGGATCACATTAGGATTCGCTGCCGCCGCGCTGCTCCTTCCCGTCCTGCTGCTTCCTGTCTTGCTGCTGCCCGCCTGCAGCGTGAACGTAAAGAAAGAACAAAATGGAGAAGACAAGCAGGTCGACATCAGCACGCCCATCGGCGGCATTCACGTTAATAAAGACGCGAGCGCGGCCGACGTGGGCCTTGCGGTCTATCCCGGCGCTCGTCTGAAGCCGAGAGATTCCAGCGGAGATGACAAGAGCGCCAACGTGAATATTTCCGGCTTCGGTTTCGGGCTGAAGGTCGTCGCCCTCGAATATGAATCGGACGATTCGCCGGCCAAGCTCCTTGCCTTCTACAGAGACCAGCTCAAGAAATACGGCAACAACGTACTCGAGTGCCACACGGCGCACCTCGATGTGAACACGGACCTCAAGGACTCGGATCACTCTTCTCACGACCTCACCTGCGAGGGAGCGAGCGGCAGCAATGTCGAACTGAAAGTCGGAACCAAAGAAAATCAGCACATCGTCGCAGTCGAACCCGACGGCAAAGGCTCCAGCTTTTCACTGGTGTACGTCCGCACCCACGGCAAAGACGCGGAGATTTAGTATTCGCTCGTTAGAGACGCAGTCGGTTGCGTCTCGGCATCCGTTAAGGAGAATTCTATGTTTCGTCATCTCACGCTCGCGCTCGCGCTATCCGCAGCCCTGACCCTACCCGCCGTCTCTCAGCAATCCGACTCCCAGGACAAACCCTTCGACGTTCGCAGTTCGATCGGTGACATGCACGTCGGCAAGGATGCCGACGCCGCCAAGCAAGGCCTGCCCCTGTATCCCGGCGCTCGTTCCAAACAGGAAAAAGACAATGACTCTGTCAACTTCGGAATCCTGACCGAAAGCTTTGGCATGAAACTGATGGTCGCAAAATACGAGTCCGACGACGCCCCCGCCAAGATCGTCGACTTCTACCGCGACAAGCTGAAAAAGTATGGCAAAGTTCTGGAGTGCCACTCCCAGAAGCACGGCGGCGCTGTCGACATGCACGATGACGACAAGGACTCCGATGACAACAAGAAAGACAACAAAGACAAGCCACTGAAATGCGAGGAGAACTCCGGCCCCGTCACCGAGCTGAAAGTCGGCACCGAGAATAATCAGCACGTCGTAGCCATCGAGCCCGGCGACGCCGGCAAAGGATCGACCTTCGCGCTAGTCTACCTCCGCACCCAGGGCAAACGCGGAGACATCTAAAAGCTGAAGAAACGCACGACGGAACGCGCACCACAAACCGCGCACAATCATGCGGGCATAACGGCGCACAGCCAAGCGGAGCGACCGTGCGCGCACAACCATGCGGCGCAACGTGAGTGCACAAACCATGTGGGCATGACCGTGCTTGCACGACCGTGGGCGCACAGCCGTGGAAGAGCGGCGCTTTAGCGCCGCGTAAAGCAACCACAATGAACCCTGGGCTTCAGCCCAGTGGTCGCACACCGCTCTTCGCCGTGCGATACTTTCAAACAGAGCCCTCCACTCCCGATGGAACAGCCCTGCTACAAATGCGGACAAACGGTCGAAGAAGGCGTCCCCTTCTGCCCGCACTGCTCGGCCCCGCAGATCCGCGTAGTGATCGCCGAACCCGTGCCACCGCCGCTGGCCTTCGCCACCGCCGCCGGAACCTCGCACGACGCAGCCGCTCTCCCGGCGTCGCAGACCGTTCCGGTCCTCGCGCTCCCCATGCAGTGGTCGCAAGCCATAAAGCCGTGCGCTCTGGCCGCACTGGTCGCATCGGTCCTGATGTCCCTGGGCCTGAACCCGTTCGTAGCCATGATCAGCGTCGGATTTCTCGCCGTCGTTTTCTATCGCCAGGGCCGGCCAGGGATCAAGCTCAAAACCGCTTCCGGCGCTGGATTAGGCGCACTGGCCGGCTTGCTTTGGTTCGCCATATCCTCGATCTTCGAGGCCGCGATTGTGATCTTTCTGCATAAAGGCCCGGAGCTCCGCGCCGCCCTCATCACAAAAATTCAGGAAGCCGCCTCTCAATCCAGCGACCCGCAAGTGCTGGCGGTTTTTGACCGCTTCAAGACCCCCGGAGGTCTCGAATTCCTGATGGTGATGGGCCTGATTTTCGCCCTTCTCGCGTCGATCGTCCTCGGAGGTCTGGGTGGCGCGCTGGGCGCAGCCATCCTGGGCCGCCGTGATCGAACCTAGCCGCCTTCCGCAGCGCACAATTTAGAATCGGCGTCATCCTGAGCGTAGCCGCCTTTCAGGCGGAGCGAAGGATCTCGCGCGGACCATGCTGGAGCCCTGCCCTTGCAGCCGCCCGCGCCCGCCGCGTATGATGCACCGTTTGCACATTGTCCGAAAAAAGCCTCAATGAATAAGCCCGCACGCGGTTCGCTGCTCGGGATCGAACACCTCGACGCGAAGGACATCCTCGCCCTGCTCAAGCTGGCCCGCCGCATGAATCCGCTGAAAGCGCGCCCGCTCCTCCGCGGCAAGCGCATCGTACTTCTGTTTTACGAAGCCTCCACCCGCACCCGCTCCTCTTTCGAATTCGCCGCCAAATCGCTGGGCGCCATGACCACGCTCGTGCAGTCTTCGGGATCAAGCATCGAAAAAGGCGAATCCCTTCTCGACACCGGCTACACACTCCGCGCCGTCGGCGCCGATTGCATCGTAATCCGCCATCCCTCCGCCGGCGCCCCGCACCTGATGGCCCAGCACCTCGACATCCCCATCATCAACGCCGGCGACGGCATGCACGAGCATCCATCACAAGCGTTGCTCGACGCCTTCACCATCCTGAAACACAAAAAGTCGCTGAAAGGCCTGCAAGCCACTATCATCGGCGACATCTTCCACAGCCGCGTCGCCCGCAGCGCCTGCCACCTGCTCACCAAATTCGGCGTAAAGCTTACGCTCTGCGGCCCGCCCGAGTTCGTCCCCGACGTCGCCGCCACACTCGCCCCCGGCCTGCGCATCACGCGCCACCTCGAAGACGCGCTTCGCGGCACCGACGTGATCATGCTTCTCCGCGTGCAAAAGGAACGACTCGCCGGCCAGAAAATCCGCCTGCAGGACTACATCGCCCGCTACCAGATGACGCCCGCGCGCCTGAAACTGGCTCGCCGCGACGCCATCGTGATGCACCCCGGCCCCATCATCCGCGGCCTCGAACTAACCGCCGAAGTCGCCGACGGCCCGCAATCCGTAATCGTCGACGAAGTCCACAACGGCGTTCCCACCCGCATGGCAATCCTGGCGCGCGCCCTGGGAAAAGCAAAATGAGCCACGGATTCGCACGGATCAACACGGATTATGAAGCAAGGCAAGATGCGAGATGCCCCGTTGCCCCAGCCGCGAAGCGGCGCAAGGATGCAGCCCACGGCGCAAGCCGTGGGTGGCCAGTTAGAAAATTGGACAAGCCCCGAAGGGGCGTAAGAATCGGTAGCGGCTCAGGAAAAACGTCGCCTTTCCCGGCCTGCTCGGTTTCCGAAATCAACCAGAACTGTCTGCATGCCAAACGATAGATCAAAACCCGGCTCAATCCTCATCAAAGGCGGCCACCTGATCGACCCCGCGTCGAAACTCAACGCGCCGATGGACATCCTCCTGCGCGATGGCCGCGTCGCCGAAATCGCCCTCCCCAACAAAACCCGTGGCAGCGCCGACGAAAAATTCGACGCCCGCGGACTCATCGTCGCCCCAGGCTTCATCGACCTCCACGTCCACCTGCGCGAGCCCGGCCAAAGCTACAAAGAAACCATCGCCACCGGCACCGCCGCCGCCGCCGCCGGAGGTTTCACCTCAGTCTGCACCATGCCCAACACCGCGCCGGTAGTCGACACGGCAGAGTGGGTAAGTTGGCTGCGCAATCCCGATCGCGCGGCCGTGGTCAACGTCTTCCCCATCGCCGCCGCCACACGCGGCAGCAAAGGCGGCACGCTCACCGATTTCGCCGCCCTGCAGCGCGCCGGAGCCGTCGCCGTCACCGACGACGGCAAGCCCATCCTCGACGACGACGTCATGCGCATGGCCCTCCGCCTAGGCGCGGAACTAAATTTCCCGGTCGTGCAGCACGCTGAAGACACGCGCCTCACCGAAAACTGTTCCATGCACGCCGGCCCCACCAGCTTCCGCCTCGGCCTGCGCGCCATGCCCGCCGCCGCCGAAGCCGCCATCGTCGACCGCGATGTCACGTTAGCCCAGCAGATTCGCGAATCGCGCCTACACGTCGCGCATTTATCGACCTCTGACGCGCTCAAGTCGGTACGCCGCGGCAAGCGCGCCAAAGCCCGCGTCACCTGCGAAGTCACGCCCCACCACTTCACCCTGATCGACGAGAACGTCGGCGAATACGACACCAACTTCAAGATGAACCCGCCGCTCCGCTCCGCCGCCGATCTCGAAGCGATCGTTGTCGCACTCGCCGACGGCACCGTCGACGCCATCGCCACCGACCACGCCCCCCACGCCCTCCACGAAAAGCAAGTCGAATTCGAGCGCGCCTCGTTCGGCATCACCGGCCTCGAAACCGCACTAGCGCTGGCCATCACCAAACTCCACCGCGATCACAAAATCCCCCTGACCCGCATCGTCGAACTCTTCACCTCCGGCCCAGCAAGAGTCTTCGACCTCCCCAACCGCGGATCCCTAGCCCGCGGCAGCCACGCCGACGTAACCATCTTCGACCCCAAAAAGCGCTGGACCTTCGAAGCCGGCAAGTCCCATTCGCTCTCGCACAACACTCCCTTCGACGGCTGGCAGCTAACTGGAAAAGTAATAGCGACGATCGTAAGCGGGAAAATTGTCTACAAGGCGGATTGAGCACGCTTATACATTTCAGTGTATACTTTAAGCTCGATGAGCGTTACACTCTGAAAGTGACTTTCTCTCTAATCCGCACCTCGATAGGTGCGCAACCGCAAGCCGGGCCCACTAACCACGGATGTTTGCGGAGAGGACGCCACTATGGCCGCTGTCATTGCTTGGGAAGGGGATTCCAAAGAAGTACTCAGCTCGTTTCCGGATGCAGCAAAGTACAACTTGGGTTTTGACTTGCGCCTGCTGCAGGAGGGGCATGAGCCAACCGACTACAGGCCGATGAGTTCCATCGGTCCGGGAGTTTTCGAGTTGCGGGATCAAGACGAGCGGGCATGGTACCGTGTGATCTAGTTGTCGAGAACCCATGATGTAATCCACGTGCTTCATTGTTTTGAGAAGAAGGGCCGCGAGACACCCGGCAAAGAGATCAACACGGCGCGCCAGCGGCTCAAAACGGTACGCGTGCGAATGAACGAGGAGAAGAGACATGCCCCCCGGACGAAGTAAACCAACTCATGTGACGCGGGGCAACGTGCTCGACGACTTGGGATTTTCGCCCGAGCAGGCCACGGCCTTGAAGTTCAAAGCCGCCCTATACCAAGCCATTCTCAAACACGCCCGAAGGTATTCGCCGAAGCAATTGCAAACGATCCTGGCGGAGCCTCAGCCGCGCGTGAGTGAACTGCTCAACGGGAAAATTGCCAACAAGAGCGTGGACAAGTTGCTCTATTATGCCGGGCGGCTGGGGATTGAAGCGAAGGCTAAATTCTCTCAAACCAATAAGCACATCGTTAAACGAGAACTGGCAGCCGCAGCACGATAATCACGAAACGATCCCCATCCTCTTCCCAACGCTCTTCAGCACTTCCAGCGCCCGCTCCAACTCATCCTTTGTGTGCGTCGCCGTCACAATAGTCCGAATCCGCGCCTTCCCCTCCGGCACAGTCGGAAACGCAATCCCCGTCCCCAGCACACCTTCCTTAAACAACTCCCGCGAGAAGTCCATGGTGAGCTTCCCGTCGCCAATAATAATCGGCGTAATCGGAGTCTCACTCGCCGGAGTCGACCGCCCGCCAATGTCGAAGCCCAACAGTCCAAGCTCTTTCTTCCAGAAGCGTGTGTTCTCCCAAAGTCTTTCCATCCGCTCCGGCTCGTTTTCCAACACATCAAAAGCCGCAATGCAGGTCGCCGCCACCGACGGCGGATGCGACGTCGAAAACAAAAACGGCCGCGCCCGGTGATAAAGAAAATCAATCAGATCCCGCGTCCCGCAAACATATCCACCCAGCGCGCCAATCGCCTTCGACAACGTTCCTACCTGAATATCCACTCGCCCGTGCACATTAAAATGATCAATCGTCCCGCGCCCATTCCGCCCCAGCACGCCGGAAGCATGCGCATCGTCGACCATCATAATGGCGCCATATTTCTCGGCCAGTTCGCACAGCCCAGGCAGCGGCCCAATGTCGCCATCCATAGAAAACACGCCGTCAGTGATCAGCAGTTTCTTGCCCGGCTCATCCTGAATACTGGCCAACTGCTCTTCCGCGTGCGCCATGTCCTTGTGCCGGAACACCAGAATCTTCGCCTTCGACAACCGCGCCCCGTCAATAATCGAAGCATGATTCAGCGCATCCGAAATAATGAAATCATCCTTGCCCAGCACCGCCGAAACCGTCCCCGCATTCGCCGCAAACCCCGACTGAAACACCACACAAGCTTCCACGTTCTTAAACCGCGCAATTTTCTCCTCAAGCTCCATGTGGATCTTCATCGTCCCGGCAATCGTCCGCACAGCGCCGGATCCCACGCCATATTTCCGCGTAGCCTCCAGCGCCGCCTCGCGCAACTTCGGATGCGTAGTCAGCCCCAAATAATTATTCGAAGCCAGGTTGATAACTTTCTTCCCGTCAAACGTGCACACCGCCGCCTGCTCATCATCAAGCACGCGCAGCTTAAAGTGCGTCCCCTTGGCCTTGAGTTCGTTGAGTTGGTCAGTAAGATAAGAGAGCGGATTAGTGCGGGTTGCGGTGGTCATGAAGAACCTCAAAACTTCTTTGCCACGGATTCACGCGGATGAACGCGGATTCCGGACGAACGAGTTTAACTCGTCGAATGAACCTTGCTTACCTGGGGAAATCTAGTCGAGACCACGTCAATTATGTGGCACTCGCAGACCAACTGGAGGTGCTGTAATGGCCCGGGGTATTCCTTGCACGCTAACGATGCCCG
>JBELAE010000153.1:0-10647 GCA_049509155.1 Candidatus Sulfotelmatobacter sp. | reverse complement strand
GCTGGTGATTGCGGTGCTGGTGATTCATTTCTTTCCGCGGACGCGGGGTAGCGGGGTGAATCAGACCAAGGCGGCGCTGTTTATTTATAACGGGCACATTCCGGTACGCACCGCGATTGGGAAATTTATTCTGGCGGCGCTGGCGATTGGATCGGGACAATCGCTGGGGCCGGAGGATCCGTCGCTGCAGATTGGGGCGACCCTGGCTTCGATGCTGGGGCGGAAGATGAGGCTGTCGCGGGACCGGATGCGGCTGATTGCGCCGGTGGGCGCGGCGGCAGGGCTGGCGGCGGCGTTCAACGCGCCGATTTCGGCGGTGCTGTTCGTGATTGAAGAAGTGATTGGAAGATGGACGGCGGGGATTCTGGGGTCGGTGGTGCTGTCGGCGGTATCGAGTGTGGTGGTGATGCGATGGTTTCTGGGATCGGAATCGCTGTTTCGAATTCCGGCCGTGCAACTGCAACGGCCTTCGGAGCTGATCGCGTATTCGGTGCTGGGGGTGGTGGGCGGGCTGGCGTCGGTGGTGTTCTCGCTGGGCATTAAGACGCTGCGTCCGCGGTGCAAGGCACTACCGCTGTGGACGCAATATTTTCAGCCGGCGCTGGCGGGACTGCTGATTGGGATTATCGCTATGCTGGGCGCGCCGCAGATCATGGGCGCGGGTTACGAGGCGATGGATGAGGCCATGCACGGGCGGTTTACATGGCAATTTCTGGCCCTGCTGGCAGGGCTGAAGATTGTGGCCACGCTGCTTTCGTTCGTGAGCGGAACGCCGGGAGGGATGTTTGCGCCGACGTTGTTTATTGGCGCGATGCTGGGCGCGGCGGTGGGCGGGGCGGAGCATGCGCTGCTGCCGCATCTGAGCGTGTCGCCGGGAACGTATGCGCTGGTGGGGATGGGAGTTTTGTTCGCGGGATTTCTGCGGGCGCCGATGACGTCGGTGTTCATGGTGCTGGAGGTGAGCGGGAATTATTCGATTATCGTGCCGGTGATTGTGGCGAATACGTTTGCGTACGTGATTTCGCGCGGGCTGCAACCGATTGCGATTTTCGATTTGCTGACGCGGCAGGATGGGCTGGAATTGCCGTCGATGGAGGAACAGCGGGAAGAGGGCGTGCTGCATGTGGAGGACGCGATGCATCCGGTGGAAGGTCCGGTGCTGGATGGGCAGGAAACGGTGGACGCCGCACTTGCCGAGGCGGAGACGTCGGCTGCGGAGAGTCTGCTGGTGCGGCTGAACCCTGAGGGTTGGGGCTGCGTGACCAGGCAGGAATTGCGCGCTCTGGCGGCGGAAGAACAGGGCGGATCGAGCTTGAATTCTCTGGCTTCGAGTTCGTTGGCAACGATTGGTCCGGTTCCGTTCTTGCATCCCGATCATCCTTTGGAGATGGCGTTGCGGTATGTGGATCGGTGGCCGGTGGTGCCGGTGGTGAGCCGGGCCGACGTGCGGCAGTTGGAAGGCGTGATTACGCAGCGCGATGTGCTGGAGCGGTATCGGGAGTTTGGGGAGGGGTGAGTTTCTGAGGAGCGCTGATTTAGTGTCCGAAAAAAGCTTGAACCAGAGAGGACACAGAGGGTCACAGAGACTGCTTACTGCCAATCAGTGAGCGCTGCATCAAAGATTCCTTAAAGCTGGAGATTCCCTAAATTGTGCGCAGGGCTTTTATGGGGTCGGCGGAAGCGGCGCGGATTGCGGGGAGGGCCGAGGCGATGAGCGCCATCAGCATCATGACGAGGACACCCGCCAGGTAGATGAGTGGATCGGTCGCGCTGACGTCGAACAGGAAGGAAGTGACGAGGCGCGATACGGCTAGAGATGCGAGCACGCCGAGGACGCATCCGAGGAGCGCCAGGTTCGCGGCCGACGTGAGAACAAGACGCGCGATGCTCGTGCGCTGGGCGCCGAGCGCCATGCGAACGGCAATTTCCTGCGTGCGCAGCGAGACGGAAAATGCGACGACCGCATAGATACCGGTGATGGCGAGCAGGAGCGCGCCGGCGGCGAAGGCGGTGATGAGGTCGGTGTTGAAGCGGCGAGGGGCTTCGATGTTCGAGACTACTTCATTCATGGGCTGCACTTGCTGAAGCGCGAGGAGGGGATCGATCTGGGCGACGGCTGCGCGCAGGGTTTGGGTCATCTGGTCGGGAGGAAGTGACGAACGAAGGGTGATGTATCCGTCGGCGGGGCCCGTGAGCTTGCTTCCTGCGTCAGAGCCGTAGAGAGTTGCGGGCTGCTCCGCAGGCGCGTACCACTGGTCTCTGCTCTCTTCGTCGGGAGGGCCGAGCTTGGTATCGGCAACGACGCCCACGACCGTGGCCCAGGGCAGTCCCTTCTTCGGATTGCCGATGTGCATGCGCTTGCCGACGGCACGCTGACCGGGCCAGGAATCTTTGGCCATCGATTCGTTGACGATGATGACCAGGGGTGCGTCGGCGCGGTCGTCGGGAGTGAAGTAGCGGCCATCGAGCAGGGGGATGTCCAGGGCGCGGAAGTAGTCGCCGTAGGGGAAGGCGAACATGGCGAACTTCAGCTTCCAATTTTCTTCCGGCACGCCTTCGATGGTGTAGGCAGAGCCTCCGTAAACTCCGGACGCAGGAAGAATGTTGGTGATGCCCACGGCGATGATGCCGGGCTGGCTGGAGAGCCGGTCGACCACTGCATGGTTGAAAGAGTCGGCGGAAGCATGGGTGGGGTATTGGCTGAGCGGCAATTGATATTCGGCGACGAGCACATGGTCGGGACGGAAGCCGGGGTCGACGGCGCGCATCTTCTGGAAGCTGCGCAGGAATGCGCCGGAGACGGTGAGCAGGACGAGGGCGATGGCGATCTCGGAGACGACGAGCGCGGAGCGCAGCCAGGTATGGCTGGAAGCGCCCGTGCCGGTTCTAACGCCTTCTTTGAGACTTTCTGTCAGGTTGGTGCGCAAGGCGGCGAACGCGGGAGCGAGGCTGCACAGCGCTCCGGTTGCTAAAGAGAGCAGCAGGGCGAACGCGGCTACGCCAGCGTCGACGGAGATGGAGTCGACGCGCGGCATGGAGTCGGGCAGAAGATGCAGGGCGGTGCGGATGGCGATCGCGGCAAATGCCAGGCCCAGCAAGCCACCGGCCAAGCTGAGAAGCAGGCCTTCGAAAACAGATTCGCGGAGGATGACGCTGGAACGCGCGCCCAGGGCAAGGCGAACGGCGTATTCGCGACGGCGGCGGATGGCGCGGACTAGCAGCAAGCCGGCGACATTGACGCAGGCGATCAACAGGACTATTGAGACGGCTAGAAACAACGTGCGCAGCAGGGGGCGGACATCACCTACGGCATACTCGCGCAACAGCTTTACATCACCCTGAATGTGGATTGCGGCCATGCGTGCGGGGAAATTGTGCATGACTTGTCGGGTGATGCGGTCGACATCCTGGGCTGCCTGCGCCAGAGTGACGCCATCTTTGAGACGGCCGACCATTTGGTATCCCCAGTAGCCCTCGTTCTCATCGGACAATTCGCCGGGTGTCAGGCTCATCGGCACCCAGAGCTGAGTCTGGTCGAGTTGCCCGTCGGCCAAAGGAAAATCAAAACTGCGCGGCATTACGCCGATGATGGTGTACGCCTTGCGGTCGAGGTCGATGGAACTGCCTAGGACTTTGGTATCGCGGTGATAGCGGTTCAGCCACAACGCATAACTGATGACGGCGAGCGGCTGATGAGCGTCCTCTTCCTGCTGGGTGAAGACGCGGCCGAGGGTCGGACGAACGCCGAGAGTTGGGAACACACCTGCGGTGAAGCGCGTGCCGTTGACCTCCTCCGGGATTGCGCCGCCGGAAACCTCATAGCTGGCACCGATGTAGCCGCCCATCGAGGAAAAGGCGCTGGTGGCGTTCGAGTAGGTGGCGATCTCACGGGCGGTGACCGGAGTGTTGGGGCCGCCGCCGATGTGATCTCCCAACAGGACGACGCGGTCGGGATTGTTGAATGGGAGCGGGCGCAAGATGATGCCTTCTACGAGCGAGAAGATCGCCGTGGTGGCACCGATGCCGAGAGCCAGCGTGAGGATGACGGTCAGGGTGAAGCCGGGGGCTTTCCGCAGCTGGCGAAAGGCGAAGCGGAGATCGTGCATGCGTCCTCTTTGCGGCTGAGATTAGAAAACATGATTAGAGAACATGCAGGACTGCTTTTCAATCGGAGTTTTTGGCAGAAAGCACCAGAAACAGCGGGTCCCTCCACTCCGCCGTCGCTGACGCTCCGGCTCCGGTCGGGATGACAGAGTGTTTTGTTGCCACGAGGGGGCTAAAAGCCCTTCCTCAGCAGAGCGGTCTTATCGCAGCGCTGAAAGCGCTGCGCCACCCAAAAGCTAGCCAGCAAGAGGCTGCTTTTCGGGAGCTGTAGAGCTGTTATTCATTTTGTGCGATTACGGCGCGGCTGGAAGCCGCGCTCCTTCAAAGGCAAACGCAGAAGAGCAGTGATCTGAAGAGCAATGATCGCTAGCGGGGCTTTTCGGCTTCCTGCAGCAGGGGGCGCAGGGAGTCGACGCTGACGCCGAGGGTGCCTCCAGAAAAGCCGTCCATGAAGGCGGAGTTGACGCCGATGACTTCGCCTCTGGTGTTGAAGACGGGGCCGCCGCTGCCGCCGTGGGCGGTGGGGGCATCGTAGATGAGCTTGTCGCCGACGACGTCGCCGAGATGTCCGCAGGTGGTGGAGGGACGAATCAGCGATAGCGCGGCCAGTTCACTGGCGGCGTTGATGTCATTGTGGCGGTAGGCCATGCGCTCGTAAATTCCAGTCGGCGATTTGGCGACCATGCCGGCGATGCCCATGGGATAGCCGATCACGGTGACCAGCTGTCCGGGAGCGCCTGGCGATTGGGCGAGAGGCAGAACCGCGAGGCCACGGAGAGCATCGGAATCTTCAGCGTGCAGAATGGCGAGATCGGAAGTCTTTGAAACTGATGCGGGCGACAAGTTTACGGGCATGGGCGAGCCGGGGAAGAAAATCACCAGACTCTCGAGCATGCCGGTGGCGCCCTTATCGATGAGTTTCTGGGCTTCGGCGTCGCCGTACCAGGGTTCGGCGACGTGGCGGTTGGTGGCGATCAGGGCCTTGCCGACATCATTGCCGGTATTGATAACGACGTTATTAACGACATTATTAGCGACGTTATTAGCAACCAGGAATCCTGTGCCGGAAACGCGGGCGCGAACCACCGGACGCTGATTTGGGAAGCCGACCTGATAGACGCCGTAAATGTAGCCGATGGAATTGCGATAGCGATTCAGCACGACGGCAGGCATGGCCTGGTCCTGCTGGAGCTGCGCGACTTGCGCCGTGAGATCGTGAACCTGTTTTTGCAGATCGCTGGGGGGCTCTCCTTGGGCGGTGGTGGGAGCGTAATAGTGAACCAGGGCGAGGGCGACTAGAAGGAGCACGACTCCCAGGACGGCCTGCACCATCTGCTGCCAGCAGTCGCTCACGATGCTGGACTCCTGTGGAGAGTGGACTGTGGGCGCCGGGACGTGGGAAGAATCGGGCTCGTTCATTTGGAGATCGGCCATGGGTCGAAGCAACGTCCTCGATACGGGCTCCAAGTGGTTCTGTTTCAGCCTGTTGAGCGTGATCTCGCGAGGCAGGGAACTTGGAGTCGGGGTCTTCTTTGGTATCTTCGCCCGTCTGGCGCGGGTTTGCCACAGTACTGAAGGAGATGTACGTGCGATAGGGGGAAATCTTTTACCACAGAGGACACAGAGGAAATCAGGGCCAAGTTCGCTGCTGGAGAGCTTGATTTCGAACGCTCCGATATTGCGTCGCGGCGGAGCGTGCGGGCTTAGTTGGTAGTTGGCGGAAAAGCCGCTTCGATGGTGGTGTCGACTTCTGTTGCTTCGGCGGTGACCCGGTATTGCCACCACATGACGGCGTCGATTGCAGCCTGCGCGAGTTGCGCAGGGCCGGAGAAGTATTGGAGTTCGTGGGGCCGGCCATCGGTGCCGATGATGGCATGGAGAAGCACCGTTCCGGAAGCGTCGACTCCGGGCGGAATCTGCGGCGTCACTTTGTAGACGAGTTGCTTCGCTTCGGTTTTGGCATCGAGGTAGAGGCGATGCGGCTCTGGCTCCTGAAGGGAGGGCTGATCTGAAATTTGCGAAGATGCATCGGACGATTCCTCCTCGCGTGGAGGCGCGACCCAGACGGTGAAGGTCAGGTCCTGATCTTTATAGTGTCCGGTGACTTGCCAGCAGCCGAAGACGGGAATTTCGATGCCGCCCATGATGCTGGCGCTGCTATAGTCGTGCCCGAATCCGCTGCTTTCTTCGGTTTCTGTGAACGCAGGGGCCGGGCCGTCCAGCCTTTTGCCGGTCACCGTCAGCGGTCCATCTTTCCTCGAAAATGGGGGATCAAGGCGACCCCAGGGGAGCTTGTTGCCATAAGCGAAATCGCCGGGCTTGGTGGGAAGCGACCACGCTCGCCAGATGCCGTCGATGGGGAGCACCGTCCATAGCTTCGAACTGCCAAACCAAAACGAATGTTTAAAAAGACCTCCCCAGCCTACGCTGGGGGCGGAGGGACGAAACGACCGTCGGACGGCAGGGTGACGTGGCAGGTCGCGGGCGGGGCGTCGGGGATGTCGATCGCTGCGGTCCGCACTCGCGTGGTGGGCGGAGGCGTTGCGGTGGATTGAGTCTGCGCCGATGCTGACAGCGCAACAAAGGCAAGCGCGGTTACGGTTGCGGATCTTGACAGGAGCATTGAGCCCCCTTGGAAACTATCAACTACGGTTCGCATTATAGATGCGTGGCTGAAAGAAATGTCACCAAAGAGGGCGTGTCGCCGTTGCAGTCCCCGGAGGAATGCGTTCGGGGCTATGTCTTGATTCCCAGGCGCTTGGCCATGGCTTCGTAGAGGAAACCCTTGCCGGGGCGGTAGGGCTGGACCCATTCGCCGTCGATGACGAACTGCGGGATGGCGCGCTTGCCGGTGCGTTTGACGACTTCGTCGATGGCGCCGGGGGTGGACTCGACGTCGACGTCTTTGAAGGGGATGTTGTGTTTTTCCAGGAAGCGCTTGGCCTCGCGGCAGTCAGGGCACCAAGGGGCGGAATAGACGGTGAGTTCCATGAACTTATTGTAGAGCGTCCGGCGGCTCCTATACGCGGTCCAGCTGAGAGTGGGTGCGCTCGTTGACGATGTTGCCCGTGTTCAGCGTGGAGGCGGGCTCGAAGAGCAGGAACCAGCATTCTTCATCGGCTACGGGTTTGTGTTCGACGCCGCGGGGTACGACCACGAACTCTCCTTCTTCAATCCATTCGTGATGTTCGCGAAGGTCTTTATCGCGGTAATGCATGCGGAAGCGGCCTTTGACGACGAGAAACAATTCATCTTCATGCTCGTGGTGGTGGAAGATAAACTCGCCTTTGATTTTGTCGAGCTTGACGCACTGGCCGTTGAGTTCGGCGGCGATGTAGGGCTTCCAGAGTTCCGTGATCTGGGAGAACTTTTCGGCAATGTTGATTTTGGGCATGATCACTCCAAAGATATCATTCGTCCGGTGCTGAGGACGCGGGTTCGGCCGCCGGTGCGGATCCAAGCCAAGCTTTTTATTCGGATGACGATGGGGATAGTTCAGTTTCTTCAAGGGGCGAGAACTGTCAGGTTGCGAGCACGGACGCATTCGTTCGGGCTTGCGGTGCAGGCGCTCGCTTCGCGCGCGGGGCGGACGAATGCGTCCGCCCCTGCACGAGCGTTTAGAAGCCGGGCGTTCCTGCGGTGGCGTGGCTGTTGTGCAGCGTCAGGCGGAGGCCACGCTGGGCGTTGAGTTGGGTGGTGGCGTTCCAGTCGACGTCATCGGTGCGGATGACGCCGGTGCCTCCTCCGATCAGCGAGTAGGTGATGCGGCTGTCGGTGTAGCCGTATCCGCTGACCGACAGCACCGCGCCGCTGGTCAGGACGAAGACTGGCATGCCGGGAAGGCCAGCGATGCTTGCTTGACTCGGCCTTGGGATCTCACGCGTGACGTAGTTCGCGTAGGAGGCGTGGGGAACGGCTCGAGCGGCATCGTCGTTCGAAAGTCCAGCATTCGATATCCCTGAATTCGACGACTCAGAATCCGAGACTCCAGTGTTCGACGACCCAGTGTTCGACGAATCAGTGTTCGACGAATCAGTGTTCGACGACGCAGTGTTCGAGAATGAAGTCGGCTTCACGGAAATCTGCATCTGCATGCTGCTATTTCCTCCGCCGTGAAAAGAGTCGGAATGATAGCGGCCGAAGAAGTGCCAGCTGGGGCCGTAGGTCTGCGCTACCTGCGGGATTTCAACGTCATCCATGAGACGCAGACTGAGCGCGGTCTCGCCTTTCAGCGTGGGGCGCGGGCCGCGCGCGGGCAGCATGATGACCTTCCAGGGCCAGAGGGGTGGGATCATCCATTCGACGATGTCGCGCACGGCGTGGCCTTTGCCTCTGATGTCGCCTTGTTTGTCGACTTTGTAGCCGCGGGTGGCGATGACCTTGGCCTCGAGCGGCAGGTCGCCGGTGGGCAGGCCGATGCGATCGAATTGCAGCCTGAGGTATCCCTTGCCCCAGAAGTGGCCGGGCTCTTTAGCCGCCTCGAGATGGCCGACTAGATAACTTCCGCGGGGAAACGCCTGCTGTCCGAATTCGGTCTGGGTGTGCAGATGGCAGAGCACGGGGTCGCCGACGTCGGCCGTGGCCGAGGAGAAGTTGGGCTCATCGAGAGTGCATTGCAAAAGTGTGCCTGCGGGCAGGACGACTTCGCGCGCGCTGGCAGACAGGGTGAGAGTCACGGTGAGAGCGAGAAGGGAGACAGCAAGGATCACGTACCACGGAGTGGACTTCATACTTGACCTCATTCCTTCATCTGGATTCATTCACCTGAATTCATTCGGTTCGGCGAGTCATTCACCTCGACACGCACCAATGCGTTGGCGGACCCTGGCGCGGGGCCGCGAGTGTGGTGCATCTAATCACAGGTTCAACCCGGGGTCAAACAGGAAGTTTCGCTCGTTGGAAATAAAAAAACGCAAAAAACAAAAGCCGCCAGTTTTTGGACTGGCGGCTTAAAACCTTGCCGAGCTGCGCTCGGCGGCCGGGTCAGAGACCCGGCCCCACACAAGCACGCTATTTCTCGTACAGCAAGACGCCTTCGGTTTTTTCGGCGTCTACTGGACGGTAGAAGAGTTTGTTGTCTTCGAGGAAGACCTCGATGAAGGCGGGGCGGGTGGTGATGGTGCCTTGGATCAGCGCCTCCGACAGCGGGTCTTCGATGTACTTTTGCAGAGCGCGGCGCAGCGGTCTCGCGCCGTAGCTGCGGTCGGTGAGTGTTTGGTTGAGGATCCACTTCTTGGCGTCGTCGGCGACCGTGACCGTGATCGCTTTCTGCGCCAAGTTCTGGTTGAGCTGGGTGACCATGAGCTCGAGAATCTGGATCAGGTCGCTCTCGCCCAGGGCCAGGAACAGGATGACCTCGTCGAGGCGGTTCAGAAACTCGGGGTTGAAGGTACGTTTGACTTCGCCCTTCACCAGTTCTTCGACCTTGTCGGAGATCACGTCTTCCTTGGTCGACTGGAAGCCGAAGCCCTCGCGCTTTTGCAGATGGCGCGCGCCGATGTTGGACGTCATGATGATGATGGTGTTCTTGAAGTCAACCGTGTTGCCGAGGCCATCGGTCAACTGGCCATCTTCAAAGACCTGCAGCAGGATGTTGAAAACATCGGGATGCGCCTTCTCGATTTCGTCGAGCAGAACGACGGAGTAAGGAGCGCGCTTCACACGCTCGGTAAGCTGGCCGCCTTCTTCGTAACCCACATAGCCCGGAGGCGAGCCGATCAGCTTTGACACGGAATGCTTCTCCATGAATTCGGACATGTCGAAGCGGACCAAAGCTTTCTCAGTGCCGAACATGAATTGCGCCAGCGTGCGCGCGACTTCGGTTTTGCCGACGCCTGTCGGACCCAGGAACAAGAAAGAGCCGATGGGGCGATTGGGATTCTTCAGGCCGGCGCGCGAACGGCGAATGGCGCGAGCGAGAGCGCTGATCGATTTATCTTGAGAAATGATGCGCTTGTGCAGCTCTTCCTCGATGCGCAGGAGCTTCTGGGTTTCTTCCTCTTTGATCGAAGTGACGGGGACGCCGGTCCAGCGCGAGACTACGTCTTCGATGTCTTCGCGGTTGACTACGCCGGTGCTTGACTCGTCGAGATGATATTTTTCCCGCAGGGCGCGCAGGTTCTCGCGCTCTTTGCGTTCTTCGTCCGAGTAGAAGCGGGCTTTTTCGAACTCGTGGTTCGCGATGGCGTTTTCCATGCGATGCACGATGAACTTAATGCGCTTCTGGACTTCGGTGAGTTCTTCGGGCAGCGAGGTCTGGCGCAGCTTCACGCGGGCTCCAGCTTCGTCAACCAGGTCGATGGCCTTGTCGGGCAGGAATCGGTCGGGGATGTAGCGATTGGAATGCGAAACCGCGAAATTGATCGCCTCGTCGGTGTAGGTGACGGCGTGGAATTTTTCGTAACGATCTTTGATGCCGAAAAGAATCTTGATGGCGTCGGCCTCGTTCGGCGGCGGAACTTTCACGGCCTGGAAGCGGCGCTCGAGCGAACGATCTTTCTCGATCGACTTGCGATATTCGCCGGGCGTGGTGGCGCCGATGCA